>CAXTUV010000091.1:0-291 GCA_964247445.1 uncultured Acidobacteriaceae bacterium
CTGACCATGAAGAACGGAACGCGCCAAGGCGCGCTGAACAAGGG
This sequence comes from uncultured Acidobacteriaceae bacterium, assembly GCA_964247445.1. Lineage (GTDB taxonomy): Bacteria > Acidobacteriota > Terriglobia > Terriglobales > Acidobacteriaceae > EB88. The sequence continues at coordinate 45 of CAXTUV010000091.1, forward strand.
AGCGTCCAGCCGTTGCGGCGTTTCCGCTTCGGCCCGAACCCCGATACCGACCCCGTGCATCAGCCCATCCTGACCAGCATCGCGCTCGCTCCGGGTATCTCCAACCTATCGAGCGTAGCCGGCCCATTTGCGCCCAAGGTCCACGCGGCTCCCGGCTCACGCGCGCCGGTCCCGAACTTGACGCCTGTTTTGCTGTCGAGCGCGGGACCGGTGAGCAGAAACAGTTCGCCCTTGCCCTTGAGCCCGC
>CAXTUV010000091.1:339-9235 GCA_964247445.1 uncultured Acidobacteriaceae bacterium
TTTCTCTGAGGCATATGCGGTGACGTTCGCCCCGGCGGGCATGCCGGCAAGCTCCGCCCGCACCAGCTTCGCCCCGGCGAACTGCCCGGCGAGCCACATGCCGTAAAAGTCAGGCCGCGCGGTGGAGTTCCCGTCGCGACCGGTTGCGATAGGTGTGTACACCCCTAAGCCGCCGCCGTGGAGGTTGACCCCACTTACCCCGCGCGCCGCAAGGTCGAGCATGAAATCTCCCGCCCACAAAGCCGACGCCAGCGTGTCGCTCACCCCCGGTTTGCCCCCGTTGAAGCATGAGTTGCCTTCGCTCATCCGGAACGGCAGCCCGGCCTTTTTCGCGGCTTCAATCGCCGGGTACACGTCATCCGCGATCTTCTGCCCCGGGTGCAGCAGCAGGTCGATGTTCATGCGCGGGTCCTTCGGCGGGCCCTCGGCATAGTAGTGCGTCGTGAGCTGCTGCACCATGCCGCGCGTGTCGGTGGCGAAGCGCTCGACCCATGCCGCATCAAAGGCGCAGTCCGGCCCGGCGATGGGCACCTGCGGCAGCCGTGGATGCACCGTCGCGTACATCGCCTTCCACGCCGGCAGGAACTCCTCGTATGTCCAGCGCGTGCTTTTGTCCTCCGACCCGAGCACATGATTGAACAAGTCCGGCTCGTTGCCGAACTGAAGCGTCAGCAGCTTCGCCCCGCAGACTTTCTGGACGTACGCAGCCTCTTCGGCCGCGGCGTCAGGCGTACCATAGCGGAGATTTAAGCCGTAGATCAGCCCCCAGCCAGTCGCATCGAGAAAGCCGCGCAGGTTGTCGATAGCCTTGGAGGAGATGGGATACGCATCGGGCTTTTGCTTTTCAACGCTTGCGCCGAGGTCGGGCGCGTACGGCGCGGCATCGGCTGCATCTGCCGGCGACTCCGGCTTCCAAACGGTGAACGCGCTCGTGTTGCCGCCGATGCGGAGGACGCCCTGCGCGCCCAGGGTGCGAACGAGCGCGACCAGGTCTTTATTGTCTGCGGAAAAGTACCCGGGATGGACCAGCTGCGCCGACTCGTAGCTGAGGCCCGCGTAGTTGGCCGGAACCGAGGCGAGCCCATCTTTTTCGCGCACTGTCAGCGTGGCGTGCGCGGCACCCTGCGCCCAGGCCGGCGCGGCAGCCGCGGCACCCATGGCTCCGAGTCCGCGCAAGATTTCGCGGCGCGACCGTCTTTCAAATGAAAACAATCAGAATCCCTCCCAGGCGGAACGCCCCGAGTGTACAGGTTTAGGGAGAAAGGGTGCGAATGGGAGAGAGATGGAGGCGCGGGCCGGGATCGAACCGGCGCATAAAGGTTTTGCAGACCTCTCCCTTACCACTTGGGTACCGCGCCGAGATGCACCAACCGTATAAGGAATGCGATTGGAGCGGGAGACGGGACTTGAACCCGCGACCCTCGCCTTGGCAAGGCGATGCTCTACCACTGAGCTACTCCCGCGTGGGTACAGCTCCTAATCTATCCGGGCAGGGGTGGGGCGGTCAAACCGCCAGCCATACTCCAGAAGCGGCAGCGCTTTCCGTGCAAAAGCAGCGGCCCGGTCGAGCACCTCACGTGAGGCGAGCGCTTCGGCGGCGAGCGGCTCGCGCACAACGAAGCTCTTGAGCCGGAGCAGGTGCGCGTGCGGTGCGTCCCCGTGCTGCTCATACCCGCGCGGCATGCGCGCGAGCGTATCCTCCGGGTCGAGCGGGAGCTTCTTGTGCATGCGAAGTAGCGGGCCCGGCTGCTCGGCAATGCGCTCCCTCCAAAGGTTAAGGGCGGCTTTCTCCGGCTGCCAAAAACCGGCTGCGGCAAATGAGCCTTCCGGGTCGATATGGAGGTACCCAATCCCATCCAACCGCTTGTTGCCGTCGCGGTGCAGCACGCTTGCGATATGCGTTTTGAACGGCGACTTATCGCCGGAGAAACGGATATCGCGGTAGATGCGGAACACGGGCGACTTCGCCGAGGGAGCCAAAGGCAGGCCGGCTTCGGCCAACGCAGCCCCAAGCTCTTGGACAAGCAAAAGCATCGGCTCGACCAGCAAACTCTCGTACTCGCCCTTACGCTCGGCAAACCAGGCGCGGTCGTTATTTTTCTTCAAGCGCCGCAGCCAGGGAAGCGCACCGGCGGGAAAACCCTCAAACCGTTCAGCCATGCATCATCTTCCCACCCGAAGCGCTTGGCGTCGGGCCGCAGTCTAGGAGCCGCTGCATCCAGCGTGCTTGCCCGTCGGCGCTGTTTGTTCTAGGCCGGTATCTGCAAAGGTTCCGACCAAGCGTGGGCCGCGTTCAGAAGGCATTGCCAACGCGTTGCTTCGCCGGAGGTCGTAAGGAGGCAGACAAGGTAGCTCGGCAAGCGGAAGTGCGCCGCAAGCTGCGCAAGCGCGGGCGGCGTCCAGCGCGGCCCGGCCGCGCCGAACTGAGCCGGGGTCCAGCCCAGCAGGCTCGGCAGCTCCGCGGCTTCGTGGAAAAGGCCGGCAAGGTAAGCTTCTTCGGGTGCGACTTCCTCGGAACCTTCGGCTAGGAGCCAGCAAGCGTAGGCGATTGCGCGCGCGTGCTCCCAAAAGCGTGTAAGGGCGAGCAGCCCATCCGGCGTAGGCGCGGCACGCTCGACCGCCTCGGCATTGACTGCCTCGATCCAAGCCTCCGTGCCGAGCGCGGCTAGGCAGTCCTCCAGGCGCTCGGCGACCGAGCCGAATCCTGCACAGGCATCCCCCGCGCCTTCCTGACCGTGCCCGCAAGCCGAGCCGCCGCACAGAACGGCGCAGCGGGCGTGCTCCCCGGCAAGCCGAAAAATCTCAAGCGTTGCGCCGAGGTCATTAAGCAGGATGCCGGCCGCTTCCCGGAGATCAACTGACCCGGAGGGCGGGCGGTTGGACAACAGCAATTCGAGCTGCAAGCGGGTGGCAAGCAAGGTAGGCGCGTGTGGGAAAAGCGCCGCATCCTTCCCCGCGAGAAGGACCGGTACCGGAATTTTGGACTGAGCCGAAATGTGGGAGGTGAGCTGCATGTCGCGTCCCACCCGTTATCGGCATTTTGGGCCAAAAGTTCTAGAGCGCGCGCAGCTTTTTTTCGTCCCGCGCGGGAATGCGTGCCGATTCGGAACCGGCTGCGCTCGCCGGCACACGCAGGAGTTGATCGCGGCAGCTGCCGTCCGCCTCCGTGAAGCGAGCCCAAACAGTGTCGCGAACCCGCGCGAGCAGTACTCGTTCAGCCCCGGCGGAAATGCTGTCTCGTGTAAGTGATGCTGCCGCCTCCAGAGCTGCCATGGGTGGCCCGAAACAGGGTGGCGGCTGCGTGGAAAGCGCGATCTGCCGCGCGCGATGCTCGGCGGTGATGAAGCAAGGCTCCGCGCGGAGACCGGTAATGATCTCGGCCGCTCGCAGCACTTCACGGTCGATGCGACTCACAAAGCCGATCAACAGCCGCGAAGCCGTCGCGTGGACCGCCGCTGCTTCCGACTCATCGGCCAGGGCGCGCGGCAGCTCCAACCGCGCCGGAAGGTTGGCGGGGTGCAAGGTGTAAGCCGCGCACCCATTTTCGGCAGCAAGCGCTTGCGCGAGAACCATCGGGGTCACCAGGGCAAGATCGAGCAGGGTACGGGCGAGCGAAATCCCGGCCTGCTCGGAGCGGACGAGCGCGTCCGCCAGCTGCTGCTCCGTGAGCGCGCGACGCTGCAACAGGATCAGCCGAAAAGGCATGCGCGGCAGCCTCGGCATGGCATGGAGGCCGCTGCGCGCGGGTGCGCTGAGCGCGCGGGCAAGCGCGGCGCGCAGGCAGCCCGGGCAGCAGAGCCACTGCTCATGCAGGAACACGCCGTCTCGACGCAAACGGCGGTGCAAGAGCGTGAAGCGTCGACATCCGGCCGCTCCGGTGCAGCGATGCAGCCTGAAATGAAATCGGCGCTGGGCGGCTTCCAGCACGCGGCGGCGGAAGTTGTAGCGATCAAGTTTCGGGAGTTTAGGAGAGTCCATAAAGGCCTTACATGATGACGGAGTGCAGCACTTCCGTGACGCGGACGCCGTAGTTTCCATCGACGATGACCGCTTCGCCCCGGGCGATCACCTTGCCGTCGAGAATGAGCTCAACCGGCTCGTCGACCTCACGGTCCAGTTCCACCACCGACCCGCTGGTCAGATCCATGACCTCGCGCAGCGAAAGCCGGCGCTCGCCGAAGCGTAAGGCGACATTCAGCTCCACGTCCATCACCAAGCCGAGGTTGCCCCCGGTATAGCCGGAAGCTTCGGCGGCGGCGCGCACACGGGCTAGCCGGGACAACCCGCGCTCCAGTTCGCTGTCCGCGAGCAGCGTCAGCGCCACGGCTTTCCCTTCGACCTTGCTGGTCAGCAGCGTAATCACCGAAGCATCCTCTTGAGGCGCGGCGGCGGGTTCAGCCGAAACGATATGCACGGACCCGTACTGTGCGAACAGGGCGGCCGCGAGCGGTTCGGCAATGGCCTGAAGCGCTCCGCGAAGGATTTCGGCCGCACCCTCGCCGAATTGGGAAACAGCCGAGGTCCCCGCCATGAGGAGACATTGGCCCGCAAGCGCGCCCTGAAACCGGAGCGGGAGCGTAAGGCCGGGGTCGGACGGATTGCTGCCGTTCTCCTCCGAAAGCGGAACGGCCTCCAGCGGAAAGCCGAGCTGGGCGGAAAGCAGCGGGGCGAAAACAGCGGCGAACTGAGAATGGGCTTGCGCGGATTTTTTGAGGTCCATGGTTGCTCGCGAGTTTGATGAAGAATCAGTCTCCCGCCCATACGTTTTGCGGGGTAGGGGTAATCAGCTCAACAGCTTTGTGCTTGCCGCTGCGGACGGGAACGGCCTCAAAGAACTGCTTGCCTTCAAGGGTGAGGCGGCCTGTCGACTCGACCGGCGCACCCAGGCGAAAGACCTGCCCGACGGCCAGCGCGGCCAGCTCGCGCACGGGTACGCGCACCTCGGGCAAACCGCCGGCGAGAATAAAGCGGCATTCAAGGATGCGCTCCTCGAGCGGCAGCCGCGGAAAAAAGCGCACCGGCCCGCGCGCGGCGGCTGCGGGGTCGGCTTTGATGTTGCGGACCAGGTGGCCGCCCACCGACGCGGGGAACACAAGCTGCAGCGCGCCCGATACGCCGGCAAGCGCCACCTCATACCGGACGATGAGCACTTTCTCTGTAGGGGGAAACAGCTTGTGCACCATGGACGGGCGCACCGCCGCTCCGGGGGCGATCGTGACCCCGATAGGCTGCCAAGCGCGTTCCACCTGCTGGCCGACAAGCGCCGCGACGCCATGCGCGATCTCCTCGTCAATTTCGGTCAGCTCGCGCGCATCCTCGCCCGCTCCGCCCGCGCCGCCGAGCTAAAGGTCCCCCATGGTGTAGAGCAGCGGGGCGTCCAGCTCGAAGATCAAGGTATGCGAGGCCGGAGCGAGCACGCAAGGCAGCATGTAATTCGTCAACTGCAAGCCCGCGCGGTAGTCCTCCATCGAAAGCTGCTCCAGGCTCGCGAGCTTAATGTCGAGCGCGGTGCCCAAGTACACGTCGAGCGTGTTCATCAAGTTGCGCGCTAGGCTCTCGTGCAGGGTTTTGAGCGCGCGGGCGCTTTCGTTTGACAGCCTGCCGGCCGAGCGGAAATTGCAGGCTTGGATGGTGCGTTCGGCGGTCATCAGCAGGCGGCTCCGGCGGCGATGCTTGCCACCACGCGGGGCTGCATCCCAACAAGTGGCCGCGACTGCATGGAACGCAGGGAGGCGCGCAGCTTCGTAATCGCTGCGTTATGGATTTGCGAAACCCGCGAAAGCGCGATCCCGACCACTTCGGCGACCTCTTTCATGGTCAGCTCTTCCTTGTAGTAGAGCGAGAGCACGAGCTGTTCGCGCTCGCTCAACAGGGCAATCGCGCCGGCCAACTGCTCCTTGTTTTCCGCGCGCAAGCATAGGTCAAACGGGCTTGCATCCTGGCTCGCCGCCGACTCGATGAAGTCCTCGAACTCGCCGGTTTCTCCGAACGGCGCCGAGCGCTGCTCCACCATCTGCAAGCCGTCGATGCGGCTCATCGTAGCTTCCAGCTGATCGATTGAAATATGCAGCGCGCCGGCAATTTCCTCATTTGAAACGCTGCGGCCGAGCTCGGCCTCAAGCCGGGCCTTGGTCTCGGTGATATCCCGGGCCTTGCGCCGCATGTTGCGCGTACCCCAGTCCAGGTTCCGGAGGCTGTCCATGATCGCGCCCCGGATGCGAAAGCGGGCATAGGTCTTGAACTGCGCGTTGCGGGCCGGATCATAGTGCTCAAACGCCTCAAGCAACCCAAGCACGCCGGCCGAGACCAGGTCTTCCATCTGCACATTCGCCGGCAGGCGCTCCAGGATGCGCGCGGCGATGAACTGCACCTGCGGAAGCTCGTCGAGAATCATCTGGTTGCGTTCATCGAGCGCCGCCATGCCTATCCCGCTCCTGTATGCCGTCTGCGTTCCCATCATGCCCTCATTCCTTTCTCACCTGTTTCCAACCGCGACTCCCTCAGCGGACGACCCCTACCGACTGCACCGCCGTCATGGGCGGAATTTCAGTCGGCGCGATCACCACGAGCTTCGGCAGGAACGGCTCCATGAGCCGCCGCAGATAAAACCGGCCTGGGGAAGCGCAAAGCAGGATCGGGGGAGCGTCGCCGATGGTGTCGCCGAAAGTCGCACGCAGACTATCAAGCACTTTTCGTGCCACACTCACCTGCAACGCCCCGGCACCCGACGGTCCCGCGCCGGAGTTCGCCGCGCGCATGCACTCTTCTTCAAGCGCGGCGTCAAGCGTGACTACCTTGAGCGCTCCCGTTTCGTCGAGCAAAGGATGCACAAGTGAGCGCCCGACCGCGTGGCGCGCGGCTTCCACGAGCGCGATAGAGTTTTTGTTGGTGGTCGCGGTGTCGACCATGGCTTCTAAAATCGAGCCGAGGTCGCGGATTGAGACCTGTTCCCGAAGTAACTGCCCAAGCGTTTTTTGTACCTCGCCCAGGCTCATCAGCTTGGGGATGAGCTCCTCGATGAGTTTGGGATGAGACTCATTCACGCGGTCGACCAGGCGCTTGGTTTCAGCGCGGGTGAGAAGTTCATGGGCATTGCGCTTGATGAGCTCGGCCAAGTGCGCCGCCAGAACCGAGGTCGCGTCGACCACCGCGTAGCCAAGCGCGATGGCCTGCGCCTGCAGCTCGGGGCCAATCCACTTCGCGGGCGTTCCGAAGGCGGGCTCGCGCGTCTCGATGCCCGGCAGCGGCGGGGCCTTCGGGTCGGAATGGATGGCCAGCAGCTGCCCCCGGCGCAGCTCGGCGCGCGCGATCTCCGTCCCCCGCAGGTAGACCGCGTACTCGCCCGGCTTGAGCGCAAGGTTGTCGGTTATGTGGATGGAGGGAACCAAGAACCCGAGCTGCTGTGCAAGCGACTTCCGCATGTTCTTAATGCGGCTGAGCAGCTGCCCGCCTTGCCCGGCATCGACCATCGGCACCAGGCTCGCGCCGACCTCCAGCATCAGCTCATCGAGCTTGAGCACCGCATCCATCGGGTCCGCCGCAGGCGCACCGGCCCCGAGCAGCGCCGGCGCGGGCGCGGCGCTCTCATCTTCTTCAAAGATCGGCTCGCCCTTCATTTTGGAAGCCGCGAAGAATAAAAGTCCGCCCAACGCGAAAAACGCGAGCTTCGGCAGCCCCGGGATAAGCCCCAGCGCGCACAGCACGCCGCCCGCGATGCGCAGCAGGCGCGGGCTGCCCAGAATCTGGCGGCTCACGTTGACGCCGAGCGAGTCCTTGCTGGCCGCGCGCGTGACCACGATGCCGCCCGCGACTGAAACCAGCAGCGACGGCAGGATCGCGACCAGCCCGTCACCGACCGTCAAGATCGTGTAGGTCTTCAGCGCGTCCGCGAACGGAATACCTTGCTGAAACACACCGATCAGGAAGCCGGCAATGATGTTGATCGCCATGATCATGATGGTGGCCAGCGAGTCGCGCTGCGAGAACCGCGCCGCGCCGTCCATCGCGCCGCAAAACTCGGCCTCCTGCCCGATCGCGGCGCGGCGGCGGCGGGCTTGCTGCTCATTGATCAAACCCGCGGTCAGGTCCGCGTCGCTCGCGAGCTGCTTTCCAGGCAACGCATCGCCGTCACCTCCGCCGTGCGTACCGCGCCGTGGCTGATGACGAGGAACTGAATCGCGGTGAGCGCGAGAAACAACACAAAGCCGACAATGTAGTTGCCGCCGACGACGAACTGCCCGAACGCCTCGATCACATGGCCCGCCGCCGAAGGCCCGTCCGAGCCGTGCAGCAGAATGCGGCGCGTGCTCGCAAGGTCGAGCGAAAGCCGCATAAGCGTGAGCAGCAGGAGCAGCGAGGGAAACACGGAAAACTGCACCGGCTTGAGAATCTGGATCGCGGTGAGCAGCACCAGCACCGACGCGGTAATCGAGATGGTGAGCAGGAAGTCGAGCACCCACCCGGGCAGCGGCACCAGCATGACAAACAGCATGGCGACCGCGGCGACTGGGACGACCCAGTCGCCCGAGGCGCGCAGGGCGGCGAGAAGAGACTGCTTGGGGGCTACGGCTGGTTTCATGAGGGTTTTCCTGAAGGGACAGGCACGGGCGCGCCGGAGGCGGTACGCGAGCGCCGGGCGGCTTCGGCGGCGCGCAGCTCGGCCTGCGCGCGGAACACGAGAACCAGAATGTCCGCGACGGCCTGGTAGAGCGCCGACGGGATCGCATCGCCGACCTCGACCGACTTGTATAGCGCCTGCGCGAGCGCGCGGTTCTCCATCAGCGGGATGCCTTCGTCCACCGCCAGGGCCTTGATCTGCTGCGCGAGCAGGTCCAAGACCTACGCGCCGACATGCGGGGCGGACAGCGCCGGCTACTTGCGCAGCGCGACCGGGTAG
>CAXTUV010000092.1:0-9187 GCA_964247445.1 uncultured Acidobacteriaceae bacterium
CTTACCGGTGCTTGATTCGCGGCGGGCACCTGATAAGCCGGCTGCGCAAGCTGCTCATTTACATATGCTTTGATACCTATATCTTCGACGTGCGCTATGTCGAACACAGTGGGACCAAAACTTGCTTGGTTAAGAATTCTTCCCGCTGCCTGTATCGATGTAGACGTGGGTGAATTCCACCCGGTAGCCACAATAGGACTCGTTTGAGCAAAAGCAGATAGACCGAAGCTCGCAGTCAGGATAGCGGTTAGAAACAAGCCAGCATACTTTGAAAGAGGTTCAGCAACGGCCTCGTTACACATGGAGAGCTCCCGACTGGATTATCTGGACGCAAGAAACTTCTTCTACTACGCCCTGACGTTACGGTCACAATCGGCAGGATTACGACAAACCTTAGCGGTTTGTTCCAGGTCCGGACAGAACGCCCGTTTATGGTGGAGATGAGTGTAGCTTTACATCTTATGGGTGATTACATAAGTACCGAGTAGAGGTATTACCATCTAAAGGCGAGCTGCGCTGATCAGGTATGCAACTTCCTTTGTTAGGGGTGCAGCGATGTCCCACGGGAATGCTGAGCAGCAGAATACAAGTTGTGGTGGTCTAGAATGCGGATGCCGGAGACAGAAGGCAATGACTTGCGAGGAAACGACCAACGGTGATGGTACTCTCAGCTGCCGCTTACAAAGCCATATTTGCTATATAACTACAATCTAACCCATTTGCCATCTGGGAAAAGGAGCTCGCGATGAATTTCTAAATGCCTTTATAAGTTCAGTAATGCGAGTGCGCCGGCGCAGCAATACTTCTACCAGTTGTCTCATATCATTTATCACGCCGCCATACCATTCAGGAGGTACACTTTCAGCCGCTTGCCAAATCTTTTCCGACTCCAGGTCGAGCAACCGACTTATCCAGGGCTCGAAGTCTTTCCATCCAGTGACTTGGGAGTATGGTAGGTCGCGGCCGTATACTCCCCTGAGTGGAATATCCTTAAGCCTCCAATCTCCTCCCCCGAAGCAGTAACCCTGGTCGATAAAGGTAGCTGTATAGCGCCGCCTCTTTTTAGTGAAAACGGCCTGCCGCCCATCGTAATTGCAGGTCCACTTGTCAAAAACCAAAATCCCGATAAACTCATGCAGGTTCTTTACATCGACCAGCAATGATTCCGGTAAGTAGTCGACTCTTTCTCCAGGCATGAGACCACCTACCAGCCGAGATCCGAACTGCCGCCCTGCCTGACAGCGAACCTCGGTTCCGTCAGCTTCCACAACGGTAAGATTCTGCGTAGCCGCGATTAGTGCAGAGGAAACATTGATGATTGCGCATTGCGGCACCGATAATTTAAGCAGTGCTGCTAGTTGCGTTCCGAAATACTCGGCCGCGAGTACTCGCAGATTCTGGGGATTGTTCTGGAATTTCACCACGTAGGCATATGCGTCTGATGCCAGCATGAGGTGGCTGTGTGCACCGCCTCTCATCTTGCGGATATGCTGCTTCGCTGCGATCAAACTACCTCTTAGAAACAGGAATTGCGAACAGATTTTATTTTATGCTTTAGGCAATAGATATAAACGGCAGCTACCTTATCGCCTGTCACGCGCATCACCTCATCGATTCGCAGATTCTGCCAGCAAGCCGACGACATGCTGTTCGTCACAAGTACCGCGACGTGCCAGTCTAAAATAATTATCTACTCCAGCTGATTCTTCCATTTCGGTCCATGCATCGGAGCGAGTTTTGCTACTACCACTTTGAAGATCGCTGATGACCGCGGTTATCAAAACGCGCTGGTCTCGGTTGCGAACATAGTCCAACCATCCCGGCTTAAGTTGACAGCGGATCTCCGCCACCTCAGAGACCCGCCTGTAGGCTACAGCAATGGCTATGCCTGGAGTTTCAAAGCTTTTCGCAATGTACTCGAGTAGTAAAAACTCGACTTTCATCGGTGACCGCTCCCCCGGGTGGTTAGGCGCGAGTTCAAGCTAGCTGCGCCTGCGAACGCCAAATATTCTTTTGCTCAGTATTGCACATCAGCGTCGGCGAGAACAGCATTTTTGCTGATTCATGGTTGAAGCCTATCCGAGCCAACTTTCGTAGCCAATCACGTCGCCCCTCCAAAAACATGATTGCGTTCATTTCTGAAATCTGACGGCGCCAAAATACGGGCACCTCGCTGAAAGCTCTACAGAGGTCGTCGCGAGTCAGTGCCCCCAGTCCAGCCAGGAAGGAATTGATGGGGTCTGCGCTGCCAGCAATCCGGCAAGCATTCTCATATGCTAGGCACGCGCGTTCATTGTCTGGTTTATTCGTTTCAGACTGAAATACGTGTGCATGGCCAAAGAAGTACACATAATGCGGGTACCCGTCTTTGAAGTAAGTTGCCGACCGGCGAATGCTCGCATTTCCGATCCATACATCGAAGAGGCGAATGCACCCTAATTGACGAGCCACATCCGGGTTTCTCCAAAGCAGTTGCTTCGGAACGTACCCGATTAAGGTTTCCTGACTGCCGCAGTACATCGAGCCGAAGTGCACTCCACTACAGAGTTCGCCTGCTGCGCCTTCCTGTTCCTGACTGTCGGCTCGGAACTCAGCATCGGCTCGGAACTTAGCAATAGTGTGGTCATTAAGTTGCAATGCTCTCCAATGTGCCATGGAAAGCCCAAGCCGACGTCCGATAGCGATCGAGAAGACCTCGGAACGGGCGTGGAAGGAGGCATACCGCTGCGGGAAAATCTTCATGGCGTAATCATTCCCGTCGTCAGCAGCGACGATGTAAGCACTCGAAGCGGAATTCACCCGTCTGCGAATTTTTGTTACCGTGAGCAGATCGGGCGCAGTGGAACAAGCAGCGGCTATTTGAGCAGGCATGGCTGTCCTTAGGTGTGCGAAATAGGTGAGGAATGCAGGTTCACTATCGGCACAATGCCACAAAATCTTCAATCAATGCAGGAAATATTTCATTACTGAGTGCAGGGTGTAGGTAGTTTTTCCCGTTTTGGAACTTCGGCCGGAGTTCTTCGGGCTAAACTTGCGTAATTAAAGGAGTATGAGAGATTTTTTGAAGTAGTTAATGGGTATGACCTTAGAAGTGGGTTTTTAGGAACATCATTAGAATGAACTGAGACGGCTTATCGCGCGAGTTCGGCTGCACGGGGCCGCTGCTCCTATAAAAGCAGCCTTGAGCGCGGGATCGGTTCCGGTCGTCCATTAGCTCAGCCTCACGCCGGGCCTACTCGCTTCCGCCGGTTGGCTCATCGCGAGCGTGTGGATGCTGATCCATAAGCGGCTCGGCTTCCAGCCGACCGCTTTCCTGATGGGGCATGTGCAGTTCACAGAGTATAGCTCCGAGCAGGAGGCGGTAAAACAGCTACTCAGCTAACCGGCTCCAGCCGATACCGAGCACCGCCAGCTTTAAGCCGGACTGGTTCAGAACGCCCGTAGAAAACGAGGAAGAGAAGAGCAGAGATGAATCCGGACTAGCTACAAGCGCTGCTTTCCATAAATCCATGGGCTCTCTTTGTGCTGCGAACTAATCTCAGCTTTTGGCTGTAGCCCGACTGTAAACTTACCGCGGTACGCGATTGCTGCAGCTACCAGCAAGATCGCCGCCAGCAATGGGCTTGCAATCAAAGACAGCCCGAGCCAGCTTACAAACCGCATGCGGCAATGCCTAGCGACTACACCTACAGCAATTGAGCCTACTAGCCAAGCAATTATGAACATGAGTATGAAAATGTTCCAATCAATCCCAGTCATGCCCCACCTTTCATTCTTAAATGAACAGTCTATCGATACTGTTTCGCTTATTGAAAGCGGTTGTGCTTCATGCAGTACTGCTCTAGCCTACATCGGCAGCAACAGTTATTATGCGTGGCCTCTTTACAGCGTACTATTTGGAGCAGCAGGGTTAGCAGTTGCTCTCGTGGTGTGAAGATTAATCTGAGACGCTGGGCCACCATGGCTGGCTCTGAATCCGATGCGTGGCTAGCCCGCATGCGCCAGCCCTGCCATGCAGTATCCATAGCCCTGCTTCGCAGTCAAGAGAAAACTCGACCTCCTTTGGAGCCGCAGCCTAGCCCAGTACCAATCAAGCGCGGCTGGGATCTCGTCGTCGCCGAGCTCGGCGACGTCCACGCTGCCGAACTGTAGAGCGCTGACTGCCTGCGCCCAGTATTCGGGCCGCCGGGTGATGATGATCGGAAATGTCAGCACCCTGCGCAAGGAGCCCGGAAAAGGCCCGATGGCACGCTCAAAGGTGGTGAACTCCCGCCGATGCAGCTCCGAGGCTAGGTGTTCGAGTCCGTTGTCGAGCAGCAACGGACCACGCAGTACGCGCCGACCGGCCGCGGCGCGCTTGCTACGGCGTGCCCGCAGGCGCTTCTCAAAGCACCCCGGGCACCAGCCGCCCGCTTCCGAAGGCTTGAAGCCTCCATAGCTCGAGCAGAGTCCTCGGGCGAGGGCATCCGCGCGCCACTCCCTGCTTACCTCGCGGCAGCGGTCGCAGTTGCGAAACGAACTGGAAGCCCTCCGACCGCCGCACGCGTGACAAAGCATCAGCTCCAGATGGGCGGTGCTCCGTTCACGGAACCGGGCTCTGCGCGCGTGATGCCGCCGTGCATTGGCTTGCTTCTCGGTCTCCATCCGGAAAGCGTAAACGCTGGCCTTGAATTGACAAAGAGTACGAAAGTTTCAGACCGAGGGTGCGCCGATTGCATGACGCCAGGCCGGCCTGAGTATGGGCAAGCCGCTTTTCACGCATTTGGGATGCTGGTCTAAGCTAGCTCGTTGAAGGGGAAAGGCGGAGCCGTGCTTCGCGCGAGAGCAGAGCCGTGCTCTTCCGGCCGACGCGCACAGCTTCGTCAGGCGAATAAGGTGTGCGGGTCTAAACTGCGCCGCCACGCCTTTCCTCAACGCGCGCAAAGCCAAAGCTCGTACAGCAGGCAGCCGAGCAGCGCCGACGCGCCGTACAGCACGGAGCAGAAGCGCAGGGCCGTATAGATGCCGGGCTCGGGAACCGCCGCACGCCGCTCCGAGAGGATTGCGCCGGGCGGCGGAACTGAGACTCGGAGCAGGTCGTTGAGATCCGAAACGCGTCGGCCTCGACGCTGCGGGACCACACTCGGCATCGCCGGGCGGTGTTCTATTGGGAGTTGTGGGCGGGGCAGCGCGGCAAACGACATCGACCAGCCTCCATGCGTTCTTTCTATCGGCACTTTGCCTCGGAACTTACGTACCCAAAGCGAGAAAGAACGCAAGATTCTTACCGCCGTGGGAAAGCGCTCGATTTAGTCGGGAGCCCGGAGCGGCCGCCTAAACAGGCGGTGGGAATAGCCCAGCTCCCACGCACCGTACTGCGCCGGAGCGCGTTCGAGAGGCTGCGGGCGGCGGGGCCGAGGCCGCCACGGTATCTCCGTACTCTTTACGTCCGCGCCGCCCGTACCTGGCCTAGCGCCATGGAGAACAGGCGAGAAGCCAACGCGCGCAGGCAGCGCGAAATGCGCACCCGGATTGCGGCGCGGATCGCGGCCAGCCCGGAGCTGCAGCTCTGCCACGGGGAGGGGGGCTCGTTCACGCACCTTGCGCCCGAGCTGCGGCGAGTGGGCTTTCGGGCCTACACGCTTGAGCTCTGCGGATCCAAGCTGCGGCGGCAAGCCATGCTCGCGCAGCGCGTGCTCGTTACGCGCCGGCCTGACCGGCTCCGGCTTGCCGGCGTTGACGCGCACGCGGCCATCGTGGACGTGGGCGGTCATGAGAAGGTCGCAGCGGCGGCGCAGACGCACTGGGCCAAGCTGCGCATGGTCGGCAAGGTGCACCTGATGCTCCGGCTTGATCAGCGGAGCGGTCGGACCGAACCCCTGCTCCAGCCTGCCCCGACGGGCGGCGGTATACCCAAAGCCCAGAGGTGGCAATCGAGGTTGACGATGCGGCCAGGCTTGAGCCGATGCTTCACCCGACGGCAGCTGCCGCGGACGCGGCAGCATGGGGTTGGAAAGCAAGCCGTTGCCGGTAGGAGGGCGCAACGGAATAGCTGGACGGCGAACTGCAAGCATAGCTGGTATGCACCGCCGCTTCATGCAGTGGAGGCGGTAATCGCTTCTACTCACTTCAAGTCCTGCGGCCGCAGCCGTGGAACCAACATCATGAGCCTGCCTGAACTGAACACAACAGCCCTTATAGAGACATGCTGAACCTGTATCCGATTGTGTCCGGCTTGTCAACCAAGCCGCGATCAACGATAAGACGGCAGCCGGGCGGGGCTCCACGCTTATGCTGACAGTGCCATTTTGGGACGAAACTTGCTGAAAAGTTCCTTTTTGGAACATCGCCGCAAATCCCCAACAATCCTACCGCGAAATAGATTGTTGCAGCCCTGATAGTTAAGTCGAGGTAGGAAGTCGGTTCGGCTCACCTCGGGAGCGTCTTGCTATGCAATGGGCATGCTTTATTCCAGCACTTTTCGCTTTCTCTCAGGCAATGGGTCAGCCACTACTTGACCAAATGCCTTCACGCGCTGTTGATGCGCCTCAGGCTGCTGACGCGACTTCGTCCGGGCAGCCCCGCGCCACGGTTAGCAGTATTCAGGTTACGGCATCCTCGCAGACAGGAAATAATGGGATTTCCAGTCATTACGCGAGTTCCGCCGACGTGCTCTCATCGGCCGGCACGTACGGGGATTTTGAGAAGTACCTTCAAATTCTGCCTGGCGTAGTCTTCAACAGCGATGAAAGCAATGATATCCTCGTGCGTGGCGGCAACCCGGTTGAGAACTTATATGTGGTGGACGGCATTGAAGTTCCTGATGTTAATCACATCACCGGCGAAGGCACCACCGGCGGCTTCACCTCGATGCTCGACACCTCTTCAATTCGGGATGTTGATCTGCACTCGGGTGCTTACTCGGCTGCCTATGCCGAGCGCCTCTCCTCGGTGATCAGCATTGATACGCTGGACGGCCAAGCAGCAGGGACGAAAGACAACGAACTGGAAGTGGGCTACGTCGGCTTTGGCGGCCACAAGCTTTTGCGATTCGGGCAAGATTCGCACCTGCTCTTATCCGCACACCGGAGCCTGCTTAACATGATTACGAATGATGTGGGACTGGACGGAGTACCTACTTACACTAACGCCCTTGCCAGCGGCTCGTTCGTCCTGGGCCCTTCCGATGTCCTCGCCGTACTCAGCCTTTCCGGTCAAGATTCTATCAGCATAACTCCCAGCAATACGAATGTGGTTGAGTCGAACACGATACAAACTCAGTATTCAGGCTGGCGCACCACGAACGGCTTGCGCTGGCAGCATGCTTACTCTCACTCCACCGAAGGAATTCTAACTGTCAGCGATTCGGAACAGAGCGAGTCGATATCGCAGCAGAACCAGGCTTTCACCCAGCAAGAACGCTTCTCCCTGGACCCGGCGGCTAATCCTCTCACCCCTGTTTACAGCGAGCACACCCACGACGGCACTTCTATCCTGCAGTATGAACTGGGCTGGCAGATGGCTTCCAGGATAAACCTAGATGCGGGCTCTCAGTTCCGCCTTAATCAGATCCGCTACACGGTTGCACAGCCCGCCGGGCAGCAATCGCCTTTCTCGGCCATCCCCGGCGCAAGCGACTCCACTTCCTTCGCACCTCAATTTGTTACCGGCCAAACAGGGTCGTGGGCAGAGCTGAATCTCTCTCCGGCGAAAGGTTTCGGCTTCATCGCCGGTTTCCGTCTACAGACATTCACGGTAGGCGGCGCTCATACCACCCTGACTCCGCGCCTTCATGTCAGTTATCGGTTGGGAGATCATCAATCCGTGTATGCCGCCCTGGGAGAGTACGCGCAGCAGCCGGCATTTATTTATCTAGAATCGTATAGGCAGAATCGCTCCTTGCTGCCCATTCATGTTCAGCACCTGGTTCTCGGGGCGGAGCTTTGGAAATCTGAACATACGCGGCTCACTCTTGAGGCTTACCAGAAGCACTATTGGAACTACCCTGTTGCTTCGGAGTACCCACAACTTTCACTTGCAAATTCCGTCGACACACTTGGCCAGCAGTTCATTTGGCTGCCTCTGACCAGCCAAGGCCATGGCCACACATACGGCGTCGAGCTGGCCACGGAGAACCGTCCTCGCCACGGCCTAGTTCTTCAAGGAAATGTCGCCTATGCACGCGCTTTTTATACCGGCACGGACGGCGTGTACCGCCCAGGCAACTTCGACTACCCCGTTGTGACCAACGCCGCCGCCACCTGGCGTTCGTCGCGCCGTTATGAAGTAAGCGCTCGCTACGAATACACGACCGGCAGACCCTACACCCCGTTTGCCTTGGCGGCTTCGCTGGCGCAGGATCGCGGAATCTATGATCTTTCCCAAATCAATGGCAAGCGCGGCCCTGCCTACAGTCGACTCGATCTTCAATTTACCCGCATCTTCCACCCTGCTGATTCGAAGATTTACGTTTTCGGGGGCTTGGAGAATGCTTTTGATCGGCAGAACTTCCTGGGCTACGCGTGGACGCCCCATTGCAGCAACACGCCTCAGTGCGCAGCGGCGAACGGAGCATATACCGCTGTTCCCCAAATCGGGCTCTACCCTAATTTCGGAGCGCGGGCCTTCTTTTGAATGTGAAGTAGCCCCATCAACTCTCATTTAAGGAGAGTACCGCTCCCGTGGACAGCCGTCGCTGCGCGGTTTGGAGGTAGCGAATACGAGCGTACTCGTAAGTTTCGAGGCAATTTCAAAGTCGGGATTAAGCAGGTTTAAACCACTTCCCGTGCAGCGCGAACTGATCTCAGCGAGTAAGGGTTAATGTTGTGGACCAGTCTGCCACCAGTCACGCCAAAGCTGTTCCCGATCAGGCCCTAAACTTACAGAAAGCTGGGGATTGAGGACTTTTCCATGGTCGTTTTGAGGCGCAGTCCTGTACTTATAGGTAATCCTATAAAGCCGATAGACGTCTGTGCTGTAGCTGTGGATTTGTCGGAGCTTGCGAGGGGGGGGTGGAAACGGCGTGGTCGTGCAAAGCTGGGAGCGGTAACCCCGCTCCCCAGCCTTCCCGCCACTTGCAAAATGTGCGTACCCCTCCCGGCGTTTCGCACATTTCCACCGCCCTCGACTGCTGCGGGGGTCTCTTTCTGAAGACAAATCGAAAAGCCAAACACTTCCCAAAGAAAGTGAGGAAGCCGGGTCAGCAGGC
>CAXTUV010000093.1:0-9097 GCA_964247445.1 uncultured Acidobacteriaceae bacterium
GCATCGCGGAGGTTACTGTGTGCGAAGCTTGCTTTTCGACCCCCCGCATCATCATGCACAAGTGCTGCGCTTCGACGATCACACCAACCCCGCGCGGCTCGATCGCCTCCAGAATGGCTTCGGCGATCTCGCGCGTCATGCGTTCCTGTACCTGCAAGCGGCGCGCGAACACATTGACTAGGCGCGGCAGCTTGCTCAACCCCACCACCTTGCCGCGCGGCAGATAGCCGATGTGCACGCGCCCGAAACCCGGCAGCATGGGGGGCTCGCACCGCGAGGACATTTCGCTGGCGCGTACCACCACCATCTCATCGTACTCAACCTCGAACAGCGCGCTGCGCAGGATCGCGCCCGCGTTCTGCTTCAAGCCGCCGGTGAGAAACTCAAGCGCCCGGGCCGCGCGCTCGGGGGTCTTCAGGAGGCCGTCGCGCGTGGGTTCGCCGTCAAAGCGATAGATCAGCTCCCGGTAGAGGTCCTCCGTGCTGACTTCGCTCAAGCCGGTGGAGGGCAACTCTGAGGGCGGCATCGCATCTTTCGAGTTCGGCTCCATCATCCCTTGCATGCGATGCCGGGAGCGGGCTGGGGTTGCAGGCGTCACCGGTGTGCAGGGACCTTGTAGTCCCGCCCCTGCCAGCGGACCTGCCGCAAAACACGCACACGGTGCCATCCGGTATACGCCCATATGGCGAAGACCGGCAGGCCCAGCGTCAGGGCAAGCGCAAGAGCGCCGGCGGGTACGCCGGACCGTGCCGCACGCCGGTATACCCGCCATGCATTGCGCAGCCACAAGAGCCACAGCACCGCGCGCTCCCACGGGAACGGGACGGGATAGAACACCGCCAAGAGCAGCAACCCCCACAGCAGAAGAAAGTCGAGCACCCGCCAAGCCGCGAGCGTGAGCGCGTTGTTGACCAGCAGCGCGAACCGCCAGCTTTCCAGCGTTCCGTGCGAGGTAAGCATCTCCGGCGCATATCGGTAACGCAGTGGCACCTTCTCGCGCTTGGCCGCGAAAGCCAGGTCCACCTCGGGCGTGAGCGAGGCCGCGACCCGCGCGTGGCCGCCCAGCTTGCGGTAGGCCGCAGCCTCCACCAGCAGGAATGCGCCGGAAGCGAAGCCGATGCGCTTCGCCGGATCATTGACCTGCGCCGGAGCGTAGGCAGTCGCGATTTCAGAGTTGGCCAGCACATCGATTGCTTTTCCCAGTACGTCCTTGCCCTCCCGGCGTGGACCCCAGGAAAGCATGCGCGCGCCGTACCGATCGGCCTCAACCAGCGCCCGGCTCGCCGAGGCTTCCGCGTGGACTGTGTCCGCGTCGGTAAACAGGAGCCACTCGCCCCGTGCCGCGTCCGCGCCTGCTTGCGCTGCCGCGGCCTTGCCGACCTGACCTCTTCCCAGCAGGCCCACGGCGGCAAACTCGCGCGCAATCTTTGTCGTACCGTCGGTTGATCCATCATCGACGACGAGCAGCTCCCAGTGCTCGCCGAGCACCCATCCCGGCTCACTCTGCCCGATGAGCGAGCGCAGGCACGCGCCCAGCATTGCTTCAGCATCCCGCGCCGGAACAATAATGCTGAGCTGCATGCCGGTCGTGGGCGGCTGTGTTGGGGGCTCGACAGGAAGCTCGGAAACCATGCAGTCCCTATAGTAGAGGGGTGCGCCTCCTTACCTGCGCTCTCGCCCTTTTCGTCCTACTTACCGGCTGCAGCTCGGGCGGGTTGCCGCCGGGCCTGGTCGGCAAACCCGCGCCCGCGCTTGCCATTCCTGATGCCGCGCCCGCAAATCCGCTTGCCTCGCTGCGCGGCAAGGTGGTCGTGCTCAACTTTTGGGCTTCTTGGTGCGCGCCCTGCCTGCTTGAGTTTCCCTCGCTCGCCGCGCTCCAGCGCGACCTGCCCGGCATCGCGGTGCTGGCGGTTTCCTTCGACCAAGACCCGGCGAACTACCGGCGTTTCCTTGCCAAGCACCCCGTCGCCCTACGCACGGCGCTCGACCCGACGGGCCGCTCGAACGCTGCATTCGGAAGCTTGCGTCCTCCGGAAACCTGGGTTATCGATAAGCAAGGTATGGTGCGGCGACGCTTTATCGGTGCTCAAGAATGGACCACGAGTGAGATCGAGGAATATCTGCGGGCGCTGGAAAAGGAGTGAAGGGGCGATGTGAAGAGGACTCTTCGGCGCTTCTCAGGGTAACAATCGTGTGAACACCGTTCGGTACGTGGCTCGAAGTTGGGACCCTGTATCATCACCCTAGCCATGACCCCGACTGATGTCCTGTTCCGCTACACGGAAGCTCCCACTGAACGCACGGCACTGGCCCTGGGGCGGCTTTCCGAGGTGTACGGTATTCGCGCGATTCGGCTGGACGAAGCCGCCAGGCAGGTCCGCGTGGAGTTCGACGCCTCCCATATGAGCCGCATCATCGTTCGGCAGCTGCTGCGGCGTACAGGGCTCGACGTGGTGGAAGAGGTTTCGCTCGTACCGCCGGCACCGGCTGCCGCGGCCGGGTAGACAGCCCGCGCAGGCTGTTGCTATTCTGCTTTTAGTCCGCGTGTTTGCCTCCGCGCGACCCTGTGTGCGCCCGTAGCTCAGCTGGATAGAGCGATTGGCTACGAACCAATAGGCCGGAGGTTCGAATCCTTCCGGGCGCACCATCTCTCCCCCAGACAAACTGTATCGATTCAGAGCAGGTAATCCCATCATTCAGATCACAGCCGTGATGCAGACGAGTGTTACTGGGTAACTTGTACTGGTTACTTTTCTCCTCCATGAACACGCGGAAGTTTTCTCTTGCAAAGTCTAGCGTTCATACAAATTGTTGTAAGGAAACCTCTTATGCTTCTGTTCCCAAATCGGGAACGCATGGCTGTTCAGTTCCAAAATTGTATGACCGCGTAAATATGCCCAGGTTTTATGAAATTTCCGACATTCTGTTTGCTATGTTGGCACACATGGAACCAAGCCCATGCCTTCCAGGTAGGGCCGGTTCCGTTCAGCAAGGTTCTGGATCGGTGAACGTGATGTCCCCAAAATCGAGTTTCTCTTTGTGCCGCTTTTGCCTCAGCCTCGCTCTCCTGGGCGCGGCTGGTCTTTCCCCAGCTCCCGCGGTCGCAGCGGGGCCGGCAGCGCATTACACGCCGGTTCCGCTCGGCATAATCGACAATGCGGGTTCAAGTACCGTCCTGCACCGGGTCAATGTACATAATGAGGTCGTCGGCGCGTACCGCGGCGGCAAGGCCAAGCAGGTTCTGACCGCATTCCTGCTTTCCGCGAACAACTTCGATCCGATCGCCGATATGCAGGCGACCGATTCCAGTGTGTCGTACGGCATCAACGACTCCGGTGAGATTGCCGGGGTTTTCAATGGGCCGGTGTCCCAGATGCCCTTCCGCTCCGTGCGCCACACCGGGTTTCAGGTGCTCCCGCTTCTCGCCGGCGACGTGGGCGGCGCGGCTTACGGCATCAACAATCAAGGCGAGTCCGTCGGCTTTTCAACGGGCGCGAACGGCGCGCATGCCGCCTGGTGGACCCGCGCCGGCAAGATCAGCGAGCTGCCGGGATTGCCGGAAAGCGAGGTCGCCAAGGCCGTCGCGATCAACAATGGGGGCGACATCGTCGGCAACGCGGGCGAGGGCAGCCTCACCGCCGTGTTGTGGCCTAAGAAGAGCAGCGCCATCCCGCTCGACACGCTTGCGACGTACACCAGCAGCCGCGCTGAAAGCATTAATGACAAAGGCGACGTTGTCGGCTCGGCAACAGCGTATGACGGCACAGCGGCCCGCATCCGCGCGGTCCTTTGGCCGGCCGGGTACACCGCGCCCCAAGATCTGGGCGTCCTTTCCGGCGGCACCACCAGCCGGGCGCGCGACATTGATAATAAGGGCATCGTAGTCGGCACCTCGGAGTCGGACCAAGGCAATCGTGCGTTTGTTTGGTCGGCAAACACCGGCATGGTGGACCTGAACACTTTGTCCACTGACCCGACCCTGGTCCTTGTCGACGCGTTAAGCGTCAACGCGAATGGAGCGATTCTCGCGATCGGCATCAACGTCGCGGACGCGCCTCCCATGCACGCCATGCATACGATGGTGGCCACCAGTCACACAGAAGAGCGCGAGTTGCCGCGCCACATCGTCCTGCTCACGCCCGTAAAGTAATCCGCCACTTTCTCCGATACAGACTCAGTAGGCAGGTACAGCCATGCTCCAGCGCATTCAAGCCGCGCTCGCCCTTTCGCTCGTGTTCACAGCAGCCGCCGCGCCCCTGTCAGGCCAGCAGGCTACGCAAGGCCAGTGGCAGAACGGCCCCGTGCTGCCCTACTTCCCTGTCCATATGCACCTGATGCGCACCGGCGAGCTGCTGATGTGGCCGGGCGACGGCGGGGTCAGCGGCAATGATCCACGCATGCTCGATCCGATATCGGGCACGGTGACCCCGCTTGCCGCGCCGGGCTACGACATCTTCTGCAGCGGGCACAGCTTTCTGCCGGACGGGCGGTTGATCGTCATGGGCGGTCACATCTCCAACAACGTGGGCCTGGCTGGCGTGGACATCTACGATCCGCTCCAAAATACCTGGACCAAGCAGCCCAACATGAACGCCGGCCGCTGGTACCCCACCGACCAGGTGCTCCCGAACGGCGATGTGTTGACCGTCGCCGGCGACATCGACCTGACTACCGGCGAAAACACAACCCCACAGGTATGGCAGGCGGCGAGCGGCCAATGGCGCACCCTGAGCGGGGCGCAGCTCGCGCTCGGACTCTACCCCACCCTGTCGCTCGCACCCAATGGAAAAGTGTTCAACTCCGGGCCCAGCGTGACCACGCGTTACCTCGACACTTCCGGCACGGGCGCATGGACCGTGGTGGGCAACCACGTCTTCCAGGGCGTTCGCGATTACGACTCCATGGTGATGTACCAGCCCGGCAAGGTCTTGGTGGCCGGCGGCTCGGATCCTGCAACGAATACGGTCGAGGTCATTGATCTGAACGCGCCGACGCCGGCTTGGCGCAATACAAGCCCCATGTCCTACGCTCGCCGGCAGATGAATGCCACCATGCTGCCCGACGGCAAGGTTCTGGTCACGGGCGGCACCGGCGGTCCGGGCTTTTCCAATGCCGATCCCACGCTGGCCGCCTACGCCGCGGAAATGTGGGATCCGGCAACCGAACAGTGGACCACGCTCGCAAGCGCGACCGTACCGCGGCTTTACCACTCCATCTCCATTCTTCTGCCGGATGCACGGGTGTTCACCACCGGCGGCAACGGCTACCTGCAGAGCGAGTACTTTTCCCCGCCGTACCTGTTTCAGGGTACGCGTCCGACGATTACATCGGCTCCGGTTAATGTCGCCAACGGTCAACAGCTCTTCGTCGGTACTCCCGACGCGAAGAACATCACGCAGGTTTCCTGGGTGCGTTTGGCTTCAGTGACCCATACACTCGGCATGAGCCAGGCCTTCTACAGCTCAACCGCGGTTACGCAAGCATCAGGCGGCATCAACATTACCGCGCCGAACGACCCGACAATGCCGGCCGGGTTTTACATGCTGTTCATCCTCAAGAACGGCGTACCCTCAGTGGCATCGATCCTCCACCTTGGGCCTGCGGCCTCTGCGAATCCCGCACCCTCGGTCAGCACCCTGAGCCCGTCGAGCATCTCCAACGGCAGCTCGCCGACCTTTGTGACGGTTGCCGGCAGCAGCTTCACCACGGACTCCGCGGTGCTTGCGAACGGCACGACGCTGCCGTCCACTTTCATCAGCGCGAGCCAGCTCGGTGCCTGGATTCCCGCGAGTTATCTTGCCAACACCGGAACAGTGAACATCGCAGTTTCGACCCCGGCTCCCGGCGGCGGCGTTTCCACTACCCTGCTCTTAACTGTAACCAAAGCCACGGTACCCAACCTGACCCAAACCGGCTCCATCATCGCCCGTATAACGGCACCGGCCGGAACGGGCAGCCCGAACCTTGAGGTCATTCGCGACGGCGATCTGCCGCCTGTCGGCACCGTCGATCCACGGCGGCAGTATGACACCTACTCGGGTGGCGCGCCGGCAACGGACGATTGGATTGGGTACCAATACAGCTCAACCCAAAGCTTCGCCCAGGTCATATTTCAGGAGGGTATGAACTTTGTCGACGGCGGCTTCTTCGCGAACGGGCCGAAGGTGCAGGTACGCCAAAACGGCACCTGGGTCAACGTCCAAAACCTGACGGTGAACCCGACCTACCCGGGCAACAACCAGGTCAACTATGAGACGTTCACTCTGAACTTCACCCCGACCACGGGTGACGCGATCCGCATCGACGGGCAGCCGGGCGGCTCGGCATACTTCACCTCGGTTGGCGAGCTCCAGGTATTCGGACCTTCCACCGCACCCGTCACTCCGCCTTCGGTGTCGACCATCAGCCCATCCACCGCGTACGCGGGCGATCCTCCGGCCAAAGTCACGGTCTCTGGGGGCAACTTCTCCACCTCTTCCGTCGTGCAATGGAACGGCGCAAACCTGCCGACGACATACGTGAGTGCAACACAGCTGATCGCGAGCGTGCCCGCCGCCGACTTTCTACAGACCGGCACCGCGCAGGTCAGCGTCAGCAATGGGACCGGCGGCAGTGGAAGCGGCGCGACCTTCACCATCAAGCAGGCATCCGCGCCCAACCTCACCCAAACCGGCACGGTCATTGCGCGCATCCTGAACCCAATCGGCGGCGGCAACCATAATCCGGAAATCATCCGCGATGGCGACATGCCGCCGGTCGGCAACGGCGACTCCTCGCGCCAGTACGACACGTACTCGGGTGGTGCCGCGGCTGCTGAGGATTGGATCGGCTACCAGTACAGCTCTCAGCAAACCTTTGCCAAAGTGGTTTTCCAGGAAGGCAAGAATTTCGCGGACGGCGGCTGGTTCAACACCCTCACGGTACAGGTACGGCAAAACGGGATCTGGACCGCGGTGAAGAATCTGACGGCGACCCCGGCGTATCCGGCGAATGACAACATCAGTTACGAAACGTACACATTCACCTTCACCCCGACCACGGGCGACGCCATCCGCATCGACGGCGCGCCGGGCGGCTCGGCGTACTTCACCTCTGTCGGTGAGTTGTGGGTGTTCGGCCCGTCCACCGCGGCTGCCACAGCCACGTTGAGCTCGCTTGCTCCTTCCAGCGCCACGGCGGGTGACCCGGCGATCCAGATCACGGTGGGTGGTTCCGGCTTCGGTCCTTCCTCAACCGTGCTGTGGAATGGAGCAGCCCTGGCGACTACCTATGGCAGCACAAGCTCTCTGACGGCGGCGGTTCCCGCGGCCAATCTGGCCACCGCCGGCACTGCTCAAGTGACGGCAAGCTCCGCCAGCGGCAGCATTCCATTCACCATCAACGCGAGCACCTCGCCCAACCTCACCCAAACCGGCACGATTATTGCAAGCGTGCCCAATCCACAGGGTACTGGCAATCACAACCTTGGGGTGATCCGCGACGGCGACCTGCCTTCTGTCGGCACCGCGGCTCCGCTTCGGCAGTACGACAGCTGGAACGGCGGCGGTGTTTCCACTGACGCCTGGATCGGCTACCAGTACGCCTCCTCGCAAACCTTCGCGAAAGTGGTCTTCCAGGAAGGCATGAACTTCGCGGATGGCGGCTGGTTCAACACGCTGAACGTCCAGGTGCGCCAAAACGGAACCTGGGTCAACGTGCAGAACTTGAAGGTAACCCCGGCCTACCCGCCGAACGACAACATCAACTTTGAAACCTACACGATGACCTTCACGCCCATGGCCGGCGATGCGATCCGTATCGACGGCCAGCCGGGCGGTTCAGCCTACTTTATTTCGGTCGGCGAACTGGAAGTATTTGGGCAATAGCGGCAGGGAAGGGGTGAAGGTAAAAGAGTTCAGCGCCAAGTCAGGACAAGGCGCATTCCGAACCCTTCACCCTTTTAGTGGGCGGCTACAGGTTCCTTCGATCCTGCCCGCGGGTCATTGCGCTTGAGCAGGAATGAGAGAAGCACCATTACTACAGAGACCGCGAACAGCATCCAGAACACATCGATATACGCGAGCGTGGTGGATTGCGACTGGAGGTTGTTTAAAATTTGCCCGTCGGCCAGGTGCTGCGCATTCGCCGGGCCCATTTTGCCGGAGAAGGTGCCCATGTACATGCCCTGGGTATGTTGGTAGTTCATGTTGGAAGGCGTGATGTACTTTGTAAGCTGATCTTGGTGGAACTGTCCCCGCTGCGGCACTGCGGCGTTGGTCAGGGCGATCAGAATCGATCCGCCGATGTTGCGCACAAAATTAATCAGGCCGGAAACCTGGTTGGACTTTTCTCTCGGCAGCCCGAAGTACACCGCCGTGGTGAGCGCGATAAACACAAGCGGAATGGAACCAATCTGCCAAACTCGTAGCCAGGATGCAGTCACGAAAGAGATGCCGAGATTGAGTTTGGTTGCTGTGAACCAGTAGGAAAGGGCGGTAATGGCGAAACCGATCGCAATGATGTTGCGCGCCGGAAATCGCGTGACTGCCTGCCCGGCAATTGGCATCACGAGCAGCAGCGCCACGCCGCCGCCGGCGAGTGAAAGCCCGGCGATGGTGGCCGTGTAACCGACCTGCGCCTGAAGATATTGCGGCTGCAAAACAGTAGTCGCGTTCAGGATGCCGCCCGTAAGGAGCATCAAGAAGCAGCAGGTCGCGAAATTTCGGACTTTGAATAACCGCAATTCCATGATCGGTTTTTTCGCGCCGAACCATTCCCAGATGATCAAGCTCACGAGGGTAATGCCGAACGTGGTACCGAAGAACTGGATAAAGTGCGAGCCGAACCAGTCCTTTTCCTGCCCCTTGTCGAGCATGACCTGCATGGAACCCATGGAAAGCGCGAGCAAACTGACACCGATGTAGCCGCCACGGAAGAAGGTCATGAGGTCCGAGCCGAGACAGGGCGGGTCTTCCACCAGCCGCTCAGTCAAGATCAGCGCCAGGATGCCGACCGGGATATTGATGTAGAAGATCCAACGCCAGCTGTAGCTGTCAGTAAGATAGCCGCCGATGGTCGGGCCGATGGAAGGGGCAAGCACCGCAACCAAGCCATAAAG
>CAXTUV010000094.1:0-8822 GCA_964247445.1 uncultured Acidobacteriaceae bacterium
AGACCACTCACGTTGTTTATCCCCATGGAGTGAGGATCAATGTCCAGCAAAACACCTCAAGTCGCGAACCTCAACTGCTCTTTCAAGCGTTCGCTCACCGGGCTGCTCGCGACGGGCGCGCTCGGCGCCGCGGCGCTCGCGCAGTCCGCACCGTTTCCGACCTACACGGTCGGCGAAAACAAGGATGGAGCCAAGGGCGCGGATTACCCTTCGACCCTGCCCACGCCGTGGGTCGTCAGCAACGGGCAGGTCATCACCCCCGCAGGCACCCAGGTGTATCTCGGCACCACGACCCGCGCCAAGGCGGTCGCGCTGAACCCGACGGGCAATCACACCGCGGCCGTATTGCAGCTGGGCGCTCCCCAGGCTGTGACCATCTTCAACACCCAAACCGGTGCCGTGTTGCAGACGTACTCGCCGGCCGTCGGCAAAGACAAGGACGGCAGCGCGACCGGCATCACCTACTCGCCGGACGGCAAATACCTACTCTTCAGCCAGGATGGCAACTCCGGCGCGGGCAGCTTTGTTTCTGTCGCGAACGTGAACGCCGCGGGCATGCTTTCGGATCATGCGCAGGTCAGCGTTCCTCTCGACGTTGACGGCAACAACTATCTCACGACGGTCAACTGTTTTCCGTCGAGCCCTCCAGGAACCACGGGCAGCAGCGCAATCCCGTGCGGCCAAACCGTTTCATTGACCGGAAACGGTGTCAATACCTCCTACCCCCTCGGCATCGCAGTCTCGCCGGACAACAAAACCGCCTACGCGGTGCTCGACAACAACGACACCTTGACCACAATCGACCTGACTGCGGCCAAGCCGGTTGAAGGAAAGGAACTGCGCGTCGGCAATGTGCCGCACAGCGTCGTGATCTCGCCGGACGGCAAGACGGCGTACGTCTCAAACGAGGCCGGACGAATCGCCACCGACCGTGACTTCCAGGGCTATTCAAACGGTACGCCGGTGGTCGCCGCATTTCCGACCGGCTCGACCGCGAACGGTACGGTTTCCGTCGTCGACCTCGCCTCGTTCACGGTTAAGGACAGCATCCAAACCGGCCTGCACCCAACCGGCATGGCTTTTTGGGGCAGCATGCTGCTGGTCGCCAACACGTACAGCGACACTATTTCCGTGATCAACACGGCGACCAACCAGGTCGCGGAAACCATCAATCTCGCGCTGCCGATCGGGATCCCCGGGCGCAAGGCCGCGGCTTACGGCGCGGCACCGAACTCGATCGCGGTCGACCAGAAAAATAACATCGCCTACGTCGCGCTGTATAACGCGAACGCGGTCGCGGTGGTCAATCTGAGTAACGGCGGCTCTGTTCTGGGTTTGATCCCGGTCGGCTACGCAACGAGCTCAGTGGCTTTGGACGCCGCGGACAATTCACTGCTCGTCGCGAACGATAAGGGCATCGGCACCACGGGCTTCGCGGTCGCGCCGCCGCCGACAAAAACGGCTGAGAACTCCTACGGGAAAACGCACGGGGTGGTCAGCTTTAATACGCACCAGGACCTCGGCACCGTCAGCATCATTCCCTTGTCCAACCAGGGTGGTGCTTTGGCAGCCGCGACACAGCAGGTGTTCACCAATAATCACTGGGATCTTCAGGAGAACATCTTCGCCGCTTCGGGCGGAAAAAAGACCGCCAAGCCGCTCGCCATTCCAGAACGCATCGGCGCGCCGTCGAAGATCAAGCATGTATTCGTGATCATCCGCGAGAACCGTACCTACGATCAGATCCTGGGCGATGTCGCCGATGGCAACGGCGACCCCACTTTGGCTGTATTTGGCGATAATTCAACTTTTGGTCCGGTCACGCCCAACGCGCACGCCATCGTGCAGCGCTTCCCGCTGCTCGACAACTTCTACGACCCGAGCCGGCAATCGGCGGACGGGCATAACTGGATTGTCCAGGCCATCGCGCCCTACTCCGACGACATCCAGTCTCCGGACTGGCTTCGTGACTATCCATCAAACGGCGGGGACACGATTGCGTATCAAAAGGTCGGCCATCTTTGGGACGTGGCGCAGAGGCAAGGCATCACCTTCAAGAATTTCGGCGAGTACATCGAGTACAACACCTTTCTGACGCCCACCGGTTCTACTAAAGAGCCGCAATGGATCGACTTCTACAACGACGCTGTGGCCTACGAGTCGGGCGCTGAAAAGCAGCTCTATAACGTCAATACGGTCGCTTCGCACTCGCCCCTGCCGAACCTGATCAACAACACGGTGCAGAACTACCCGCAGTTCGACCTCGGCATTCCCGATCAGTTCCGCTACGACGTTTGGAACCAAGAGTTTCAGAAGGATGTGGCGAACGGCTCGGTGCCGCAGCTGGAGTTCATGTGGATCAGCTCGGACCATACCGGCGGGCCGCCAACCGCGCAAGCCATGCAGGCTGACAACGACCTGGCGCTCGGCCGCTTTGTCGACGCGATCAGCCATAGCTCGATCTGGTCTTCCTCGGCGATTTTTGTTGAGGAGGATGACGCGCAGGACGGCGTGGACCATGTCGACGGCCACCGCAGCCCCGGCTACATCATCAGCCCGTACGTGCGGCAGCGCGTCAACACGGACGGCACGGGTGCCGGCGTGACGGAGGACAGCACCTTCTATACGCAGGTCAACATGACCCGCACCATCGAGCAGATTCTCGGGCTGCCCCCGATGAACCAGTTCGACCTGACTGCCTCGCCCATGAGCGAGATCTTTGTCGACAACCCGCCCGCGGCCAACTTCCTGCCGTAGACGCATGTCGCCAATCAAATCCCGCTCAACCAGGGCGTGACGCAGACTCCGGCTCAACCTATCCCAGGCACCGCGGCCAGTACGGCCTCCAAACCGGTCGATACTGCCGCCGTCAAGGTTCTGCGGGCGGGCTGGATGAAAAAGAAAGCCAAGGTGTTCGCGGGCAAGCAGCACATTCCCGACTCCGAAGACCCGGCGACGGTCAACCACCTGGACTGGTATGAGTCGACCAACTTCACGCAGCCGTACCCGGGCGAGAAGCAGGTGCGCCCGGCGAGCGAGTTCAAAACAAGAACGGCGAAGGTCGACACGGACGACTAACCAATCTTTAACCACAGAAGCCTTCCATCCCGGTCCGGGATGGAAGGCTTTATTGTTTAAAATGCTTCGTCGAATCGTCTATGCCAGGGCTTGAGAGCGCGGCTGCCGCAGATAGCCAGTGATCGGCAATCAGGAACTATGCAGCTCGGCTAGCAAGGCAACCCGTGCGGATGTCAGCGTAGCAAACGCGGCGGATCGAAACGAAAGTGGAGCGCTTGCGGCAGCTCCACGATCAGGTGCGGATCGCGACCTGGGGCAAGGAAGCCTTGCTGCCCCTGAGGCGGGTCCGCCTCGCAAATCGGCGAAAAGGGAGACAGCGAAAAAGCACAAGCGCTTAAAGGCGGGCGGTTCGACCGAAGCTTGATCGCATTGCATACATTGGACGGCAAATTCGCGTGTTGCGGCATAATTGTGGGCGCACCGCAGCATGACTTTTAAAAGCCGGTGCGCCTTGGATCTATATTGCATTCGACGTGCATATCACATATGCCGGCACCCTGGTCCTAACCGTATGCAGCAAAGGAAAACGGACGTTACTGAGTACAGCGAATTTCTACATCGGGCCCTTTGCTCCAGACCCGTGCCCAGGTCACACGCTCTGCCACGCTTCAGTGGCATTTCTTGTTTGATCCGGCCGACTAGCCTGTAGTCGTCCCAGCAATGGATGAGCTCGCCGCACCGCCGGTACTCTGATGCGACAAGTCTCGCTCAGCCTTTCCGTTGGATAGCCCGCAGGGCGGCTTCTGAGCGTACGGTGTAACTGAGGTAAGCGTGTTGCCGTAACCACCAGCGGCCGAATACCGGAAGGCTATTACTTCTGGTCAGCACCTGCGGTTGTGCGCCTTACGCTACGCCGCTTATAGGTAACTGAGTCGACCGCCGCGCAGCGTGTCCGCCCCATTACCTGCCGCCTTACTCGGGCCTGCATAGGTACGCAATGGCGTAAACCCGTGCTACTGTAGCGAGGTCTGATTTTGTACATTTCATGACTCTCGGCTGCTTCAACCACGCATCGGTCGGGGCTGCCTACCTCGGAGCGAATCCTATGCAACACCTGCTTATCGTGATAACCGCGCTCACCTGTCTTTCAGCAGCAGCGGCGGCGCAAACCGCTGCAACAACGCCCCAGGAGCTGACACAAAGCACCGTCTTAACGGGTGCCGGCATTCCAGGTATTTCTCCGGGAATTGGTGCCGCCGCAGCCATACCGCAAACCTTGACGATTTCAGGGCCTTCCGCCATGGCGCAGAACGGCGGTACGGGTCAGTACCAGGTCACCATGACCGGTACGGACGGCTCGGTTACCGACGTGACCAGCAAAGTGACTTGGCAAATCCTTGAAAACCAGGTGGCAACGGTATCTGCGGGGAAGGTCACCCCAGCCGGTTTACCCGGGCAATTCACGATCCGGGCTGCTTATGGAAACTTGGCCGGAGCGAAAACAGCGACAGTTGCGGCCGCGAAGACGGTCAACATAAGTCCTATCATGTCGCTCGCGCAGATAAATTCAGCCGTTGCAAATGCAGCAGCCGGCTCAGAGATTGTGTTCGCGGCGGGAACGTACCGGCTTGGCTGTGCCCCGCAGTGTGGAATCCTCGCCAAGTCCGGCCTGACATACACAGGTCCGATAGCGGGCAGCACTCCCGCGAGTCTGGTCGGGACGGGCGGCTACCCGCTCCTCACAGTGGAGGGCGACACGAACCCGATTGTTGTTCAACACTTACAATTCAGCGGCGGCGGCCTATACTTTAATTCCAGTCAATCGAACTTCGATTTCGAATACAACGAAGTTGAATACCTACCTTTCCAGGACTCACTTGGGCACCCCTACTCCAATCCGGGTGCCACGGACGGCATCTTTGAAAACGGCAGCCTCACCGCTTCCGATATCAGCTATAACAGCTGGCACGACTTAAATCCGGAAATCCTAGACGCGGTTAATGATGTCAGCAATGGCGGGACAGCTGTGGCGATCGGCAATTTTGGGAAAACGGGAGGCTTATCGCACGTCACCCTGGACTTTAATAGATTCAACAAGATTAACGAAGGTATTCACATCTTCGGTGACGTTTTGGATGGGCGTGGCGTTCAGATCAACAACAATACGTACACGAACTTTCACCGCATCGCGATTGAGCTTCAAGATAACTCGTTCGGCGAGCTTGAAATTGGGAATAATTTGTTAATGCAGCCGTACAAGCCTTCCTTTCAAACGTTTGGCATTTCAGCAGCACTCGGCGGCAACAGCGGCTACGTGAACATTCATGACAATGCGGTGCTGACCAACAATGTCGCGATCAATCCTGTGTGCTCAGGCAGCGGCTGCCATTACGGCTATGGTCTCGAGATCTGGGGTACCAATACGGTTGGGAGCCATAATCTTATCCAGGGTGCCTGGGGAACTTCGATCGGGTACGCCTGCTCGCACGCCATGACGCTTCAGAACAATTCCGTTTGTACCGGCGGCGGAATGAACCATATACAGGACGAGAGCTCCGCCACTAATTGCGGTTCAGGGTACATCACCAGCGGCATTATTCTGACCAACAACGCGCTTACCACTGCCGATAGCTGCACGTTTCAATAAGGACCACCGCCGATGGCCGCCCAAGCGTTTGGCAGCGACTGACAGTAGCATCCCTGATGTTGCCCTCATGCGCTCGACCCAGCCATCTGTCTGATTGATCGGCACGGGATGGTTCGGCTCGGGTTACGGTGGTCGAGGCCATGGCTCCAGCAAACGCGGTCGAGTGGTGGCTGCGAAACCTGGCCGTCGGGCCAGCGCGGTTTTCGGTGAGCACGGTATCAACCCGGTAAGGCACGACCTCGATCAGTGCTTCGAGGAAGCCGCAAGCAGTTTCCATGTCGGCGCAGTCGAGCAGTTCGACGGAGGCCCGCTTTGAAGGTGCGGTTGATGGCCACGAACAGGTGGAGCTTGCCCTACCCGGTACGCACCTCGGCGACGTCCAGATAAAAAGCCGATCGAATAATAGCTGCTGGAAGCTTGGCGCTTTTCGCGCTCCCGCAACCGTCGAACGACCGCAGAGGGGGGAGCGAACCCCGTAACCGCGGTTGTCAAGAGGCAACCGGAGGAGAATCCACGCACGTTATGGATGCGCTCAAGCTGGTCTGCAATTAAAACCCATTCCCGTAGAATCAACCGCGATGCCTCCAGCGGCCACCCCTTCCGCCATGCGCCATGCTTTGGCCTCGCTGCGCCCGGCACGCGCGCAGTCCGCATTTGCCGCCACTCTGCTTTTGACCGCCGCCGCGTTCGGGTCCAAGATCATCTCGCTGGTCCGGGTGAAATACATTGCTTACCTGCTTGGGCGGGGGCCGGCGGCGGATGCTTTCGCGGCGATGTTTCAGCTGCCGGATACGCTCTCGTATTTTCTGATCGGCGGCGCGACCTCCATCACCTTTGTCACGATGCTCACGCGCTACCGTGAGGCGGGGCAGGAGCGCGAGGGGGAAGAAGCGCTTTCCGTCATTTTCTCGACCATGTTTCTGGTGCTGACCGGCGCTGTCGCAATCGCCGAGCTGCTCGCGCCCGCCTATATCCGCACGTTCTTTCCTGGGTATGTCGCCGACTCATATAAGTTCGCGCTGTGTGTACACCTTACCCGCATCATCTTGCCGGGCCAGATTTTCTTTTTTACGGGCGGTATCTTCGGGGCGGTCCTGCTGGCGCGCAAGCAGTTCACGCTGCAAGCATTCGCGCCGCTGATTTACAACATCGGCATGATCCTAGGCGGCGTGCTGCTGTACCGCAGACTTGGAGTTGCATCGATCGCGTGGGGTGGGCTTGCTGGGGTCATTCTGGGTCCGTTCGCGGTAAACGGCTTGGGCGCGCGGGCGCAAGGCATGCGGCTGCGCTTCCATCTGGATTTCCGAAACCCCGGCCTGCGCCAATGGGCACGCACGACCTTGCCGCTGATTCTCGGCTTCTCGCTGGTGACCGTCGACCTTTGGATCTTGTCTTACTTCGGCTCACAAGCCCCTGGGGCGGTCGCGCTGCTCAACTATGCCAAGCAGATGTTTTCGGTGCCGCAAGCGCTGGGCCAAGCTGCGGGGGCGGCGTCGCTGCCGTTTCTGGCCTCGTTGTACGGCAAGGAGAATGGGCGGCCTTTCGCGACGTCTGTAAACGGGTCTGTATCGCGACTCGCCGGCTTCTCGCTGTTGATCGCGGCGTTTATCGCCCCCCTGAGCGGCCCGGCGGCCGACCTGTTTTTCCGCGGCGGTGCGCTGCACCGGGCCGACACCGCGCAAACCGGGTTGTACCTTGCCGTGTTTACGCTGTCGCTGCCCATGTGGTCGGCCCAGGCGCTGTACGCGCGCGCCTTTTACGCGACCGCCGACACGCTGACCCCGATGCTTGCCTCCACCGCCATTGTGCTTCTCGCGCTGCCGGTCTATTGGGGGCTGTTCCATGCGGCGGGCGCGGCGGGGCTTGCCGTCGCTTCCGACATCGGGATCAGCTTGCAGGCGCTTACCTTTGCCTCACTCCTGAACAAGCGCGGGCTTGTGCCCGCCGCCGGGCTCGAGTGGGCTGAGCTTGGCCGCTCGCTCCTGGCTGCGGCCGCGGCGGCGGTTGTATTAGGTGGGCTGCGCGCCGGGCTGCCGCAGGCGCTTTCGCGGCCGAGCGAAGCGTTGCTGCTTGCAGGGGGCGCGCTGGTATGGGGACTGCTATCGCTTTCTGTGCTGCTCTTGACTGGGTCCGCGCTGCCGGGAGCTCTGCTCAAACGGTTCAGGAACCGCCGCTGAAGTGAAATCAACGCCGATGCTGTACCCCGACGCGCCCGATGCTCGTCCTACTAGATACATGTTCCGCTTTCTCTTGCCCCTGCTGCTGGCCGTACCCTTGCTTGCTGAAAAACCGATGCTGGTCGGCTACCTGCCGCAGTGGGGCTTGTATTCTGACCCGATTTGGACGGCAAAGCAGCTCGATACAAGCGGCTCCGCCGCGCTGCTGGACCAGATTGACTATGCGCAGGGCTTTATCGTAAACGGGCGCTGCACCCTGGCCGATCCGCGCGCCGACATCCAGCAGCCGTACTGGGCGGTGAACTCAGTCAACGGCGTCGCCGATGCCGTGCCGCCCGGGCCCGATCCCGCCGGACAGTTGCTTGCGCCCGGCGAGCCGGTGCGCGGCGAATTTCACCAGATGGACCTGCTGCGCAAGAAGTACCCGCACCTGCGCTACCTGATCTCGCTTGAGGGCAAGCCGAGCGCGTTTGCATATGCCGCGCAGCCCGAGCGGCGCAAGGCGTTTGTCGCTTCGTGCATCGACGTCTTTCTGCGCGGGAACTTCGCACCCGGCGTGCGCCTAGCCGGCTTGTTTTCCGGAATCGACTTAGACTGGGAGTACCCGGATGGCGATGGGGACGGCGAAAACCTGACCGCGACAGTGGAGGAGTTTCGCCGACAGCTGAACGCGTACGGCGCGGAGACTCATACGCATCCTGTGTTGACGATCGCAGCCGCCCCTGGGCTGGGGCGCTACCCGGGCGTGGACTGGGTGCAAGTGGCGCGCAATGTGGACCGTGTGGGCCTGATGAACTATGACTACAACGGCCCTTGGCAGAAGCGCACCGGCATGGTGGCACCTTTATATCAGCCGCCCGGCCTTTCACTCGAAAGCGGGAGTGTGGACATCACTGTCGCCGAGTACGAAAGATCCTGGGTGCCGGCGGCGAAGCTGCTGATGGGTGTGCCGTTCTACGGGTATCATTGGTCCGATGTGG
>CAXTUV010000094.1:8832-9084 GCA_964247445.1 uncultured Acidobacteriaceae bacterium
AGGAAGGCGTGGTGACGATCAACAACGTCGGCGTGGCGGCGGGCGACAACCATGGTTTGGGCGCGAACGGGCACCCGGAGCGCGGAGACGCGCCGTATCGCGACATCGCGGCGTTGCCCGGCGCGGCGACGCCGTTCCGCGACCCGCGCTCGCAGGCTCCGTGGCTGTATAACGGCGATGAGTTTTGGACATTTGAGGACCCCGTGTCGGTCGCGGCCAAAGCAAGCTACGTGCGAGCGCATAACCTAGGCG
>CAXTUV010000095.1:0-2842 GCA_964247445.1 uncultured Acidobacteriaceae bacterium
GTGCCTAAGCTTGGGGCAAGAACCTGTAGGTCTTCGCGCTCTTGCTTCGAATTTTCAGTAAAGCACTTGACTACACTGCCTATTTTTTGTTTTCGCCGACGCAGTGCTAGGACGGTGTGACAGCGAACTCAAATTCACAGATTCCACCACAATACATCGTAAAACGATGCAAGATAAACATGCCAGAAAATCGATGCGTGCATTAGACACAACTCTCACGTTGATTGAAGATCGCTCCATGAATGCGGTTGGTACTTCAAATTCATGCTCTCAGCTTCTTGATAGTGGAATCCCGTTTCAAGTCGAGGACCACTTGGATGCGATGATCGAATTTACCCAGATAGTTCAAGACGTATCGAACAATGCCGGTCCATACATGCTCACGTGTAGCCGCGAAGCGGTATGGAGAAGCCGTCAAGCAGTTTGGACTTTTTTCAAAGGGCCGCGAGCTTCCTTTCACCATGCGGGTGGAGGCCCAGTGAGTTTGCCTAGTCGTGGAGGCAGCATTGGCACACACTGATCGGCTTGTCCGGGCAGAGCGCCCCAGTCCGGCTGATGGTAAGCAGCAGGAAGCTTCATTTCTAGGTTTCGCCGAAACAGCAATTCTGGTGGGGAGTTGATATGCGGCTGCTCACAAATGGCACGAAGCCGACTTTTCTGCGGCTTGCCGCCAAACGAGGAGATGGCCGAAGCTGCTTCCATGGAGGAGTTGAGCTGCTTTGCGTCGCCGTCTTTGTGTTTTGGTGTGGATCTCTTTCTGGTCAGGACTTGAGTAAGGAACTTTTCACGCCTGTATCCACTGAAAATCTATTCCGCACAGCTGCCCATGAAGGTATCGCGCCTCCGCAACCTTCGTCTTCTCTACTGATGAGCGAGCAGCAGGCAATCGCCATTGCAAAGCGAAACAGCAGACAGCTTCAAATATCGGTTTCCGATATCGACAAGAGACACGCCTCCGCCAACGCAGTAAAAACAGCGTTGCTCCCCAATCTGCAAACCTTCGCTTCAGGCCTATATCCGCTCCAGAACAATAACTCTCTTGGAATTTCAAGCACGGGATTGGTTCTGGCCTTGCCGATCGACGTCACGGCGGAGCAGGACTTCACCGGGCAATTCTTCGCAAGCCTTTCGCAACCGATCGGCGGCTTATATGTCCGCATTCAAGCCCTGAAATCTGCTCGCCTTTACGAGCAGATAGGCTCGACATCCGCAAAACAAACCGAGCTGCAGCTCGTGCGCGATGTCAAGCAAAGTTACCACCGTCTTCTCCTGGCACAAAGCAGGCATGACGGGGAGCTTGTCGAGGTCAAGGCTTATGAACGTTCTGTCTTTGAGGCAAAAAACCGACTTGATCAGCAGGCGATTGTAACTTCGGAGTACCTTGCGCTGGTGGCACAGCTTAAGCAGCACCAGTATGCGGAACTGCAGGCACGACATGAGATCGAGCTCCAGCGGGAACAGGTGAATCTGACTCTGTCGCGTGACTTAACGACTGACTTCACAGCTGAAGAGCAGAACGTGCCCAACCTCGAAGAGCTAGATCGGGCGGCAGCACACCGAAGCGCCCAAGAGCGGAGGCCGGAACTGCAAAGCGCAAGACTTTTGACCGAACAGGCGAAAACCTCGGTCAAGATCGCCAAGGGTGCCTATTTGCCGGACCTTGACGCTCAGGTGGGATACGTCGGATTCCTGAACTACAATTTCATCTCCTGTACTCCCGCTGCCTCACCTGCTCCGCCGCTGCCGCCAAAAATCGCGGGATACGCTGCCGTGATCTTCCACTGGGAGCCGTTTGATTGGGGCCGACGAAGGAATCTTGTGCAGGAAGCGCGAATCACGGAGCACCAAAGCGAGCTGTCCGCGGCAGATACGGAACAACGGATCTTGCTGGAAGTGGACCGGGATTTTGATCAGCTTGGGGAGGCTCGTTTGCAGCTTGACGCTCGGTCTGCGGACCTGGATGCCGCGCAGCGGCGCCTCCAGGAACTCCAAGCGGCTCTCGACCAAAAAGCCGCGCTCCTTTCAGACCTTATGCAGCAGCAGGCAGCTTACGCTCAAGCGCAAAGCGGCTACCAGCAGGCGCTTACCTCGCTTTGGGCTGCGCGAGCCGACTTTGAGTACGCGATCGGAGAGCAATGAAAACAAGACAGCTAATCAATTTTGGATTCCTTTCTACAGCTTTCGCTTGTTTATGTTTGCCGATGGGGTGCAAGCATGAGGAGAAAGCTACTGAGACTAGCGGGGTGCAGGCGGTTCGTGTCGTTCCTGTGCAGATCAGTCAGCAGGAGACCGGTATCCGGTACAGCGCAGTCCTCCAGGCCAACGTGCAAATTGACCTTGCATTCAAATCTCCCGGCATTGTTACCATGCTGGCGCAAAAGCGCGATCCGGCAGGATTTGAACGTCCTATCTCCATCGGGGACGCCGTGGAGAAGGGAGAGATTCTCGGCCGGGTTCGAAGCAGCGAATATGAAGATAAAGTGCAGGAGGCCATGGCCTCTCTACGCCAAGCCGAAGCGCAAACCGCGAGCGCCGAGGCGAAACAAGTACAAGCTTCCAGGCAATACGAACGAACAAACGCGCTTTACCAGACCGGAAGCACAACGCAGACAGCGTTCGACAATGACAGAGCAAACAATGTGGCGGCTTCCGCCGCGGTTGCGGAAGCAAAAGCTTCTGAAAATCAGGCAAGATCCTCGCTGAGCGACGCTCAGATCGCCTTGCATGATGCATCCGTTTCCGCTCCGTTCTCCGGTCAGGTTGTCGAAAGGCAGATCGACCTCGGGCAACTTGTAAGCAGTAGTCAGGCCGCATTTTCTCTTGTGGACTTACATCTTGTGAA
>CAXTUV010000095.1:2860-9065 GCA_964247445.1 uncultured Acidobacteriaceae bacterium
GTGCCTGACACAGCCGTAAGATTATTGCACGTAGGCATGCCGCAGCAACTGCAATTTGACACACAGCCCTTGCCGATAACCGGACATGTTACGGGAATCTCACCTGCTGCAAGCCAAAATCGAACCTTTGACGTGCAGATCACAATCCCGAATCCCAAGCAGAATCTAAAAGCCGGCATGATTGGGACCCTGGTGTTGGCTCCTCAAAGTCCGACGCGCAATCGCTCTTCAGCGCCTCCGGCGCAATTAGCCCATCTTGTTGTTCCTTTGGGCGCGGTCGTCAAAGGGCAAGAGGATCAAGCGTTCAGCGTTTTCCTGGTCGACCATCGCGACGGCAGGACTTATGTGCATCCTCAAGCAGTGCAGATCGGCCCCTTCGAAGGAGATTCGCTCAATGTAACGCAAGGATTGGCGAACGGACAAGAAGTGGTAGCAAGTGGAGCTGCACTGTTACATGCCGGACAAGAAGTCCGCATCATCCCGTAGGAGTAATTATGCCGGTAGAATCTCCACAAGATATCGTCAAAAACACCCACAACACCTCTCGTTTCTTTGTGGAACACTCGGCTATGTCTTGGGTCGCCTTAGGCATCTTGCTGCTGTTCGGCGCCTATGGCTATTTGCACATGCCCCAGCGGAAAGACCCTAAAATCACGGTACGGGTCGTGGTCGCCGCCTGCCAATGGCCTGGAGCAACCACTGCGCAAGTCGAGCAATTGATCACCAAGCCGATCGAGCGCACGGTTGCGGAAAATCAGACGATCCATCCGCCTACAGCCGCCGACTATGGGATCCGCTCGATCACGCTGCCGGGTGCCTCGTTTGTTTATGTACAACTGGCTGAGGATGTAACCGACAGCCGAAAGCAGTACAGCGACATAAACCTGCGCCTTGAGCAGCTTCAAAGTCAGCTTCCGCAAGGAGCGGGTCCAATCCAGTTCCAAAGCGATTTCGGTGACACCGCAGCTCTGATGCTCACCATTGCCAGTCCCAGGGTGGATGCGAATGAGATTGACGTCCGCTCCGCCGCGATCCAGAATACTCTCCAGTCCGTACGGGACAGTCGGGCGCAAGTGCGATCCCAGGAGGGCCAAGCTGAGTCGTTGGTAACCAGCTTTCCAGCCGCCTTGTCTTCCGAAAGGATTAAAGCCGTCGTTCAGCTTTATGCGGAAGATGCCGCCGCGCGAGGCATGCTCAGTCACCCCATCGTGAGCGCAGGGTCGGGCTTTGTCGCGCTTGATGCGATTTCGAAACGATCGGAGACAGAGCTCAATGGAGATTTTTCTAGTTTTATAGGGAACCGCCTACCTAGCTATCAGTTGGACCCGGATATCTGGCAGCCGATTGTCATCCATGACCTGCGCTCAGTGCAACCCGGCTTGGTGCAAGTTGCCGGCGCGAAATATTCCTATGCGCAGCTTGATGATTTCACCGAAATCCTCGAGCGGTCTCTCCGCGGCGTCAAGGAAGCCTCCAGAGTAGAACGAAAGGGCGTTCTCGATCAGAACATCTATCTTGAGTACTCGCAAGACAGGATGGCGGCTTACAACGTCAAATTAACTGACGTTATTCAAGCGTTGCAGGCTCGTAACATTACAGCCCCTTCGGGAACGATTTCCGACGCGAGCAAGGAACTACAGGTGAACACAACCGGCATCTACAAGGCTGTAGATGAAATCGGTGCCACGCTTGTTCCTACGCAGCAAACCGAAAGCAAGCAAGGGCAGCCTGTTTACCTGAGGGACCTGGCTACGGTGAGTCGCTCCTACGAGTCGCCGGCACAGTACCTTAATTACTACACCTGGTTCCATGACGGCAATTGGGAGCGCAGCCGGGCCATCAGTCTAGCTGTTTTC
Source organism: uncultured Acidobacteriaceae bacterium (assembly GCA_964247445.1). Taxonomy (GTDB): domain Bacteria; phylum Acidobacteriota; class Terriglobia; order Terriglobales; family Acidobacteriaceae; genus EB88. Next base: position 4,717 of record CAXTUV010000095.1, read on the forward strand.
ATGCGGGATAAGGAGTTCATCGCTAAGTTCGGAAAATCAGCGACGGATGCGCTTGAAAAAACACAGCAGATACTTCCAGCCGATCTCATCATCGCGAGAACTTCTGACCAGCCGCTACAGGTCAGGCAGAATATCAGCCAGTTCACGCGCGCGCTTGAGGAAGCAGTGGTCCTGGTGGTGTTGATTGCGCTTATCGGGTTTTGGGAGTGGCGCTCAGCGATGTTGATGGCCGTTTCCATCCCGATTACATTAGCGCTTACCTTCGGCCTTTGTTTCATGGTGAGGATAGATCTTCAGCAGGTCTCAATCGCAACGCTGATTATCGCTCTCGGCCTACTCATCGATAATCCGGTTGTAGCAAATGACGCCATCAAGCAGAACATGGCGGCTGGATTGAGCACTCAGGATGCATCCTGGGTTGGTCCTACCCGGTTGTCCAAAGCAATCCTGTTTGCGACGCTCACAAACATTGTTGCGTACATTCCTTTCTTGCTGGTTACAGGAAATACTGGAGATTTCCTTTATAGCCTGCCCATTGTGATGACGGCGGCTCTCGTATCCTCCCGTGTCGTTGCAATGACCTTCGTTCCGCTTCTGGCGCGCTACCTGCTCAAGCCGGCGAAAAAGCCCGAGCTCAGCGCCGAGGAGAAAAGAAGCAAGGGGTTCTACGGAAAATACTTCCGCTTCTCGCAGAAGGCCATTGAGCACAGGTGGGGTGTTCTCGGCATTTCAGGTATTTTCATCGTGGGCGGCGGCATCGCTGCTTCCTTTCTGAAAACGGAGTTCTTTCCCCTGGATCTCCAGTATTGGTCTTACGTAGATATATGGCTTCCAAACGGTACGCCGGCAGGAAAGACCGATCAGGTGGTAAAGCAGGCCGAGGATCTTACACGTCAGGTTGTCGATGACTATGAGCGGCGCGAAAAGCCGAAACTCTACAAAGGCCCACGCTTTTCCGGTCACCTTCTGCAATCAATCACAAGCTTTGTGGGCGGGGGCAGCTCCCGCTTTTGGGTATCGTTTACTCCTGAACAACAGCAGACGAACTACGGGCTGCTCCTGGTGCAACTAAACAGCAAGGAGGCCACACCGAAATTTATAGCCGCGCTCCAGCCCGTTGTCAGCAAAGCCATACCCGGCGCCCAGGTAATTTGCCATCAGCTGCAAGTAAACCCAGTCGAGTTCCCAATCGACCTTCGGCTCGAAAGTCACGCTCTCGTAGATACGGTGCATGGGGCTGAGGACATGGAGGCACTGCGCGGCTTGTCTCATCAGTTGCAGCAGTTGCTCGAAGAAGCTGTCGGGGTAGCTGTCGTCGTCAATGATTCGCTCGGGGAGACCCTGCTCACCAATTTAATAGTCGATTCTGATCGTGCCAACCTTTCCGGCATTTCCAACCAGGATGTAGCTTTATCAGCACAGGGTGCGCTTCGTGGCATTCAGATCACAACCTTACGCGAAGGTGACAAACAGATTCCGGTAGTGGGGCGATTGAATTTGGAGGAGCGGGCTAAGTTTCAGGACTTGGAAGGCCTGTATGTGTACTCTTCTCAAGCAGCAGCGAGGCTGCCGCTTCTTTCAGTCGCATCTCTAAACAGCAGCCTGCAACAAGAGCGCATCCGCCACCAGGAGCAATTCCGCAGCATCGGCTTGCACGCATACACGAACGCAGGCGTACTTTCTTCGGATGTTTTGAAGCAGATCACTCCCAGGCTGAAGACCTTTCAGGCATCGCTGCCTCCTGGATTCCGGCTTACAATCGGCGGGGAACAAGCAAAGCAGGATGAGGGATTCAGGCAGCTCAGCGCATCCCTGGCTATCTCCGTCCTCCTGATCTATATCGTGCTTGTTCTGCAATTTAAGCACGTTATTAAACCCTTTATCGTGTTCGCAGCCACCCCGTACGGCGTCATGGGAGCAGTTCTAGCCCTAACGATTACGCATATCCCGTTCGGCTTCATGGCATTTCTTGGGGTCGCCTCCCTCATCGGTGTGATCATCAGCCATATCATTGTGCTCTTCGACTTCATCGAGGAAAAACACGAAGCAGGAGAGCCTTTGGAACAAGCGCTGGGTGACGCAGGGGTGGCTCGTATCCGTCCCATTCTGATCACTGTATTTGCCACGGTTCTCGCTCTCTTTCCCTTGGCTTTAGAGGGTGGCCCGCTATGGAAACCGCTCTGTTACGCCCAGATTGGAGGCTTGTCGGTAGCAACCTTCATCACCCTGATTCTCGTGCCGGTGATTTACAGTATCTTTGTCAAGGATTTCAAGATTGTGGAGTGGGATTCGCCAAAACCCGAATGAGGCATACTTCACGTGGTACAACCTCAGCACTGCTTGCCGAATACAGGGACTGAACGATATGGAGCTGCATCAGTTACGATCGTTCTGCGTGGTTGCTGAGGAGCTCCACATAACGCGCGCGGCGCGGAGACTCCGGATTACACAGCCGGCGCTTACTCGGCAGATCAAGGCTTTAGAGAAAAGTCTTCATGTAGCTCTCATTCGTCGTGTCGGCCGTACGATCGAATTAACGGATGCGGGCGTTACCTTTTACCAAGACTCTTTGCCGATATTGGAGAAACTGCGTACCTCGATAGTCATGACAAGGGAAGCTGCGCGTGGTAGGGTCGGGCATATCACCGTCGGACTTTGTGGGTGCGCAGCTTTTTTTCCTGAGGTCGTCGCATCGCTCAAGCAGTTTAGGCTCGACTGGCCCTTAGTTGGAATCACCTTTGTGCAGAAAAGAACAACTGAGCTCATTATTGCTCTAGAAAAACATCGGATTGATGTCGCCTACATACGTCCGCTGGCATATGGGATGAACGGCATGAAGCGAGGGATATTGTTTTCGGAAGAAGTTCTTGTAGCCCTTCCCGAGACCCATAAATTAAGTCTGCAACCAACTGTAACATTAGCATATATGAGGTGAGAGCCGTTGATAGCTGTCTCAGAAGCACACGAGTTAAAACTAAGCATAGAGCTTGTAAGAGACAGTGAGGAAGTCGGCTTTACGCCTCATGTAGTGCAAGAAAGCCCGGATTTATTGACGTCAATGAATCTGGTTGCCGCGGGACTTGGCATTACCTTTGTCCCACGCTGCTTGAAGTGTATTCGAATACCAGGCGTGAGCTTTGTTTCGTTAGCCGCCCCGTCCAGGCTGGTCGATGAAATCATCCTGGTCTCGCGATCAAATGACATGTCTGTTCGCGTATCGCATTTCATCGAAGCGGCTCGCCGCGTGAGCAAAGTGAAGGGTAACGTCCCGGTAAGTGCATCAAGTTGAATCAATTGCAGCGTGAAGACGAGCTTGGGCTGACACATTGATGTGCGAAGTAGAGCTGCTGACAATGAAACACGGAGATCGATGAGCCGAATCAAGCTTTTAGCTCCCATTACCAAGCGCGTTCCGGTGAAGCCGGCGGCTTTATCATCCAAGCTGACTCGGGATGAAACCGAGTATCAGCACCCCACTGCGATGAAACAGACAGTACTTGACCGGAGAGCCATCGCATGTTGACTTTCGTATTTGACTTCATAGGGCGAGTCGTGATGTTCGGGTTGCGCGCTATCCGTGATGTCTTTCGGCCGCCGTTTGAAGGGGAGTATCTTCTCAAGCAAATTCAGGATATCGGGCTGGCCTCGCTGCCGCTGATCGCCGCCGCGGGATTAGCGCTCGGCGTCGTGATGACGCTCCATACCAGGAGTACGCTGGTGAGATTCGGGGCGGAAGCGGAGATCCCAACCTTCCAGTCGCAAGCGTTTTTCAACGAGATCGGCCCACTCATTGCGGCGCTGCTCATGGCAGGACGGGTGGGCGCGGGTATTGGAGCGGAGCTCGCGAATATGCGCGCTACCGAGCAGATCGATGCCATCGAAACGCTTTCAGTCGACTCGTTCAAATTACTGGTAGTGACTAGGATCACGGCCTGCACGTTGATGCTGCCGCTGCTGACAATTTTTGTAAATGCGATGGGAATTCTAGGTGGATTTCTGTCCGAGCATGTGGCTTCCGACCTGAGTTGGCAGCTTTACATTGAGCGGGCGTTTGCAAGCGTATCTGTCGCGAATTACGTGCCGCCGACATTGAAAACGGCCGTTTTTGGATTTTTGATCGGCACCATCTCTTCCTACTTCGGATTCACAACAAATGAAGGTTCGGATGGGGTGCGGCGGGCTTCGACCAACAGCGTGGTCGTATCTTCGCTGGCAATCATCCTGGCGGACGTGCTCCTCGTTAAATGCATTTTCTTCCTGTACCCGGATCAGGCGATATGAACGAGCAAATGCGAGGTGACGGGAAAGCGGCAATTGCTTTTAACGAAGTTTCAAAGGGCTTCTCCGGG
>CAXTUV010000096.1:0-9048 GCA_964247445.1 uncultured Acidobacteriaceae bacterium
GGGCGTGGAGAGCGGCGCGGGCTTCGGGCGCAAGCTCTTTTGTGGGCTCGCCCGGCGCGGCAAATCGCGCGAGCGCGTGGGCGGCCAGCAGATCAATGTCAGCCGCACGCCCGGCAAGAGGCGGCGTTTGAATCAGAAATACCGACAAGCGATGGAGCAGCTCCAAGCGAAACTCGCCCGCTTGTGCCATGCGTCCGAGCTTGCGGTGCGTGGCGGCAACGATCCGCACGTCCACGCGGATTTCCTCGTTTTCGCCCACGCGCTGAATCGCTCCCGACTCAAGAAATCGCAGCAGCTTGGCCCGTTTCGCACGGGTCCGCTCGCCCACCTCATCCAGAAACAGGGCCCCGCCGTCGGCCGCCTCGACGCGGCCGCCGCGGCTCGCCTGGGCGCCGGTAAACGCGCCGCGGCTGTGCCCGAACAACTCCGCCTCAAACAGCGCTTCCGGGACGGCTGCGCAGTTGAGCGAAACCAGCTTGCCCTTGCGCCCGCTCAGACGGTGAACGGCGCGGGCAACCAGTTCCTTGCCGGTTCCTGTTTCTCCGTGGATCAGCACCGGGGTCCGCCGGCCTGCCACCAAGCCGACCCGGCGTCCTGCTTCCAACATGCGTGGATCCTCGCCCAGCAACTCCGGGACCGGGCGTGCCGCCTCGGCTGGGCGTACCGGAACGGCGCATGACGGAGTAGATCCGGTTGCCGCGCCCGGCGCGGGGAGTCCAACAGGCTGTAGCCGCGTCTTAAGCGGTTGCCCCGCGCCGAGGGCGGCCGGAAGCGGCTCAGGGCTCGGGGCCGAGCCGTCCAGCGATGCCTGCGCGCGACGGAGAGCGTACAACGCCTCCTGCCGCGGAAACCCGAGCACCGCTTTGGAATCGCCGGAATCGAGGTTTCCGTCCAGTGAAAGGATCGCCAGCGCAGGGTAGATCGCATGCAGCTCGGCCGCGCACTCGTGCGCGTCAAGATCCGGAAGCCAAGAGTCGAGCAGGCATACCGCCGCCGGCGCGGCTTCAAGCAGCTCAAACAGCATGGCCCCTGTTTCGGCTGTGCGCACCGCCCAACGCAGGCTGCTGAACTCCACGGTCAGCGCCGCGCGCAGCTCTTCTGCTGCTGTCGCGATCACGACCTGCCGCGCGCCCGCCGGCTTGCCGACGATGTGAACGGTTGGAAAAGGAACAGATTGGGCAGCCATCGGCAGTCTCCTAGCAGGCGAGGCTTACGCGGCCGGAGCCGTTGCAAGGCGGGGTGGGACGGAGCGCGGCTCCACTGGCAAGGTTGGCGCGGGAAGATGCGGCGAGCAGCTGAAATCCCGCTCCCCGTACCGTGCCGATCTCCGGAGCGCCCGCAAAAGCGCGCAGCTTGCGCCGCACCGCCGCAAGGTGAACATCAAGCGCGTTTGTTTCCCCCGCGCCGCCTCCCCACACTGCGCGGCCGAGAGCGGAGCGGCTTACCAGTGCGCCGGCGGCGAGGGTAAGCTGTTCCAAAATCAACAATTCGCGGGTGGTGAGCGCGAGCGCACGCCCTTGGACGGCGGCACAGCGGCCGAGCCGATCGATGGTCAAGGCATCAAATGAAAGATGCGGGGAAGCCGCTGTTCGGGGAGACGCGCAGAGCCGGCGCAAAGCGAGCAGGCAGCGCGCGCGAAGCTCCACCATGGACAGCGGCTTCGACAGGCAGTCATCTGCTCCGGCCAGGAGGCAGTCGGCGCGGGTTTGCGGGGCGGCATCGCCGGCCAGAATGATGACAGCGCAACCAGGGAGCGGTAGGCTGCCGAAGATTTGCTCGGGCTTAGCCGCGGGGGCAAGCCCAACCAGCAGAAGAGCGGGATGCGCGCGAAGGGCGGCGGCGCGGAAATCAGGTTCCGTCAGGGTAAGAACCTCAAGCGACTCTCCGTCAGAGCTGACGGAGAGTCCACGGAGAGATTGGGCAAGTCGTTTGGCAAGTGCCGGGTCGGGTTCCGCGATAAGGATGCGCATAGCGTCTGAACCAAACGGTACCGCCGGAGCCTTCCCCTCGGCTACCCGAAATACTCGTTGGTCCGGCAGCCTGTCCCGCTTTTGACCGTCCGCCTTCCGGCTTTCCCAAATCGGGAAAAGGAGTGCGGATGCGCCCACAAAATACTGGACAAACGGGAGTAAAGATGCTGCCGAAACGAGAGCAGCACGGCTTGCTTTTTCGCCTTCTGTTCGCTACACTGGCCCGGTATGGCGCTTACAAAACGGCAAAGAGAAGTGCTCGATTACATCAGCGGTTTTGTCACTAGACACAGCTACTCGCCTTCCTACGAGGAGATCGCTTCCGGACTCGGCTTGAAGTCGCTGGCCACGGTGCATAAACACGTGTCGAACCTAGGGGCGAAGGGGGCTCTGCTGAAAGGGCATAATCGGAGTCGGTCAATTGACGTACTTCCGGATGCGCCGCCTCCGCGCCCGATGCGTCAAGCTTTTCTCTCGCAGGACGCAGGACGCTTGCCGCTGGTGGGTCGGATTGTCGCTGGGCTGCCGGTGGAAGCCGTGCAAACCTCGGAGTCCATCTCGCTTGCGGACATCGTCGGCTCCAAGGATGTATTCGCCCTGGAAGTGCGGGGCGATTCCATGCGCGACGAGCACATCGTGAGCGGGGACTATGTGCTGGTCGAGCGCACCCAAACAGCCCGCGACGGGGAGATCGTCGTGGCGCTGGTCAGCGGCGCGGAAACAACGTTGAAGCGCTTCTACCACCAGGGCGGCACCGTGCGGCTCCAACCGGCAAACAGCGAAATGCAGCCGATTCTCATCCCGGCGGCGCAGGTGCAGGTGCAAGGGCGCGTACTCGGCGTGCTGCGCCGGTATTAAGAGCGGGACGACAAGAAGGCTCAGGGTATCCTGAGCCTTCTTGTCAATGAGAGACGCCTTAGGATGCGGCGACGTTTGTTGCGCCGATGGCCTTGGTCAGCGTTTTCGCGATGTGGTCCTTCGGCACATAGCCTACGATCTGGTCGGCGAGCTTACCGTCCTTGAAGATCAAGAGCGCCGGAATGCCGCGAATGCCGAAGCGCGCCGGCGTGGCGGAGTTGCGGTCCACGTCCATCTTCATGACCTTGAGCTGACCCTGAAAATCACGCGCGAGCTCATCCACGATGGGTGCGAGAGCCTTGCAAGGACCGCACCACGCGGCCCAAAAATCGACCAGTACCGGCTGCTCGGATCTTAAAACTTCCTGCTCAAACGAGCTGTCATTTACTTCTGCAACGCCTGCACCTGCCATGGCTTCTCCTCGGGGACGTGAGTATTTAAGAAAGAGATGCGGGAGGATGCCGGATGGTCGCAGGCGCAAGAGGAAGCGCCCGTGCCGAAAAGGCCACGGGCGCAGGAGCAGCCCTCCCCCAGAGCTGCCCACGAGGACCAACATAGGATGTGCGAAGTGCGAAGTAAAGAAAACTTCGGTAATGCAAAAGATACTCGCTGTGCGAATTTCATGCGTTTGCGGCGGCTTCTCGCGTAAAAAAGAGCACGACTCGCCGCACGTGGAGGCCCATGGCCGGTGCGGCAGGCAGCGCACTCACTCGGCTGCGCTCGTCGCAAGTATGGCCGGAGCGGACGAGAGCCCACACAGGAGCAAGTTGGCTAAGCCGTTCTCCCCGGCGGCCCGGCGCACCCGGACCGAAGCGCCTGCGGCTGCTCCCTCCTCGGCGAGCAGCAGCAGAACACCCGCGCCCGCACCGCTCAGCGTGACGCTGAGAATGCCCTCGGTACCCGCCAAGGGCAGCAAGCGCGGCAAGAGCGGGCAAACCTCGGCCCGAAACGGCTGGTGCAGCGCATCGCGTGTGGCGGCTGCCAGCAGCCGGCCGTCGCCGGACGCGAAGGCGGCGGTCAGCAGCGCGGCGTTTTGCAGGTTCGCCGCCACCGTTGCGCGCCCGTACACTTCAGGGAGCACGGCGCGTGAAGCGACGGTCGCCAGGGAAGCGGGCGGGAGCGCGAGCAACGCGCGCCAAGCAGGCGGAGGCGGAAAGCTCACGGCGCGGACCTGCGTATCTTCCATGGCAGCGACCGTGTAGCCTCCGTAGACGCAAGCGGCGGCATTGTCAGGATGGTGTTCCAAAGCGGCAGCCTCGTCGAGCAGACGCGTCCGGTTCCAACGGAGCCCGGCATAATGCGAGGCAAGCGCGAGTCCGGCCAGGCGGGAAGCCGCCGAGGAGCCGCAGCCCATGCCGAGCGGAATGCCGTTCGCGACCCGAAGCGCGAGCGGCCGCGGCTCGCCGTCGGCATGGGTCACCCACGCCTGCCGGTAGGTGTCCAGCAGGAGATTGGGAGCGAGCGCGGCGCAGATGTCCTGGTTTCGGCCGGACGCCTCAATCGAAAAGGAAGCCGCCGGCTGCGCGTCTACTTCTAAGAAGAGCGCAAGCGCGAGCGCGGCAGTGTCGAAGGCAGGACCGAGATTCGCGGAAGTCGCAGGCAGGCACAGTTTTATCGGTGCATCGCTCACGCGAGGGCGGCTTCCCGCTGCTCCAGCGCCGCCAGGACGGCTTCAGGCGTCGCGTCCAGTTCCGTGGAAGGGCGGCGGCTTTGCTCCATCCATCCGGCGAGAGGCCCTGCCTCCTCTGCGGAAAGCAGTGTGCCCCGGTGATAATCAATCGTGTAATCAGAGTCTTTGAGGGTATGGCCGGTCAGAAACAGCACCGCTGACTCGCCCTTGCGGATCACGCCGGCCGCCAGCAGCTTTTTGAAGCCGGCGAGGGTAGCGGCTGAGGCGGGTTCCGCACCTAAACCCTCGCGGCCTAGTTCCGCTTTCGCGAGAGCGATTTCAGCCTCACCAGCCTGTTCGCACATGCCGTCGGTCTCCGCGAGATTGCGCAGCGCCTTGCGCCAGGAAGCCGGATTGCCGATTTGGATCGCTGAGGCGCGGGTGCGGGCGTGGACTGCATCGAGACTGTCCGCGCCGGAGCGCACCATGCGGTACAGCGGATTTGCACCCTCGGCTTGAATGACGTGCAGGCGCGGAAGGCGGCGCGTCAACCCGACCGCGCGCAGCTCCTGGAAGCCCTTGCCGAGCGCGGAGATGTTGGCCAGGTTGCCGCCGGGTACGATCACGTGGTCAGGCACCTGCCAGTCCATAGCCTCCGCCAGCTCAAAGGCCGGGGTTTTTTGACCTTCCAACCGGTACGGATTGACAGAGTTGAGCAGAAACACAGGGGCGCGACGAACCAGTTCCGCGAGGACGCGCACGCAGCCGTCGAAGTCGGTGCGGAGCTGAAAGGTTTCCGCGCCGTAATCCATGGCCTGCGATAGTTTTCCCCAGGCGATCTTGCCTTCGGGGATCAACACAAGCGCCCGCATGCCGGCGCGGGCGGCATAGGCGGCCATGGCGGCGGAGGTATTCCCGGTGGAAGCGCAGGCCACGGTCCGATAGCCGGCTTCATGCGCGACGGAAAGCGCGGCGGTCATGCCGGTGTCCTTAAACGAGCCAGTTGGATTCAAGCCCTGGTGCTTGGCGAACAGTTCGTCATGCCCGAGCGCCCGGGCGGCGCGCGGCAGGTGGTAGAGCGGGGTATTGCCTTCGCGAAGGGTGACGGCGTGGGCGGGGTCATTGAGAATGGGCAGGAGGTCGCGGAAGCGCCACACACCGCTCTGGTCAAGCGGGTGGGACGAGAGCCGCCGAGAGCGCCAGGTCCTGGCGAGGGCAGGCCCGTCTAGAGAGGCCAAGTCAGGGTACTCGACCGCATACAGCTCGCCGCAGGGGCAGCGCAGGTCGCCGGTGAGCGTGCCGGGGCGGGCAGTCGCGCCGCAAACGGTGCAAACCAGTAGATGGGTGCCGAGAGCGGGGGGCGCAAAAACAGGAGCGGCAAGAGCCATACCTGGCTAGGCTAGCACTCCGCCGGGCGAGCGCGAACTGAACACATTACCAACGGCATGTGCGGCGCGAAGAATCAGGCGAAAACCTAGGCCGAAGCGGCTAAGCTGAGGGAACCTTCTTGCTGAGCTCGTAAGCGGCACATCGGATCGGGCGGCCTCCGGGTCGTTGACGCGACCCGGGGCCGTAACCGAGGTAAGGAGGTGATTTGGATGAACAAGGACGATCACTCATCCTGGTTCCGGTTGTTCGTCACTGTCGCGCTTGATTGGCGTTTGGTGATGGCAATCGCAGTCCTCATCGGTGTGCTGCTTCTCAAGAGGTAGCACACCAAGCCCCCGCGAGGCCCGAGAAACCTTGCGGGACTACATCTTGCGATGGCGACAGTATCGCACGGGCTGCCTCCGTTTTCGGCAACTGTGCCGGAACGGAACAGCTTTTCCCGTAACTCGTGGGAATGTGCCTACCCAAATCGCGCACAAGTCGCCGGGAAAGTCGTAGAATGCCGTCCATGGCGCAGCAGCTCACCCCGCGCGAGGCAGCCATTCGGCTGGGCATCTCCTACCCGACAATGAAGCAATGGCTGTACCGGGACAAGATCAAGGCGACTAAGACGCCGGGCGGCCATTACCGCATCGATGAAAGCGAGCTTGACGGCCTGCTGCACGCGGCCAAGCGGCCGGACACGCCGAAGCGCGAGATGATGCGGATCGTGTCGGGCCGCAACCAACTAGTGGGGCGCGTGGTGGACATTAAAATCGACGGGCTGATGGCGCAAGTAAAGCTGTCGATCGGCGGACAGATCCTCAACTCCATCATCACAGCCGAGGCGGTTCGCGAGATGCGGTTGGAAATCGGAGAAACAGCGGCGGCCTTGGTGAAATCGACCGAGGTCATGGTGCTGCGGGTATGAGGCGTGCTTTGTGGGTCTTCCTGCTGCTGCTCCCGCCCCCCGCGCGCGCGCAGGCCGCCATGCCATTGCGTATTGCCGCCGCCGCGGACCTGGAGCCGGTGCTGCCGGCCGTCCTCGACGGCTTTCGCAAGGCATCCGGCGTGCAGGCGGAAGTCACCTACCAAAGTTCGGCTGTGTTGACGCAGCAGATCTTCAACGGTGCCCCTTATGATCTTTTTTTCGCCGCGGACACGAGCTTTCCGCAGAGGCTGGTTGACAAGCAGCTTACGGTTGAACCGAGCCCCGTCGTGTATGCCAAAGGCACCCTGGTCTTGTGGGCGCGGCACCAGGCACCGGTGCTGCGCGGGCAGCCGTTGAGCTTCGCCGTGCTGCGCAACCCGGCGCTCTCCTCGGTCGCTATCGCTAATCCACAGACAGCTCCTTACGGACGCGCCGCGCAGGCCGCCATCCGTGGACTGTTCCTCACGGCTACGCTCGCGCCCAAGCTCCGGCTTGCACCGAACATCGCGGCGGCCTCGCAGTTCGTCGACTCCGGCGACGCGGAGGTCGGCTTTCTTTCGCTTACCTCAGCGCTCACCGCGAGGCTCAAAGCGGACGGCAGCTACCTCCCCGTGCCAAAAGAGGTCTACCCGCCTATCCTGCAAGGTGCCGTCATCCTGAAAGGCACAAAGAACACCGGCGCAGCCGGAGCGCTGCTTGACTACTTGCGGACGCCCGAGGCGCGCGCCACCATGCAGACGCGCGGGCTCGAGCCGGCACCCTAGCGCGCCCTAACACCATGGATACGCAGGCACTGCTTTTGACCTTGCGCCTAGCCGCGCTCACTTCCCTTCTCCTTCTGCTCCTAGCCGCGCCGCTCGCGGCTTGGCTGGTGTGGGGCCGAGGACGGACGCGCCGGGCTGTTGTGGAGGCCGCCGCCATGCTGCCGCTCGTGCTGCCGCCGACGGTGATGGGCTACTACCTGCTCGTGCTGCTGGGCCCGGCGACCGCTTTTGGGCGCGTGCTGGCGCGGCTCGCGGGGCACCCGCTCGCGTTCTCTTTCGAGGGGCTGCTTATCGGGTCCGTGGTGTACAGCTTCCCGTTCGCCCTGCAACCTTTGGTGGCCGGCTTCGGGCAGGTGCCGCGCGAGCTCCTGGAAGCCGCCGCACTGCTCGGAGCCGGGCGGTGGAGCACGCTGACACGTGTGGTGCTGCCCCTTTCGCGCCGGGCGCTCGCGGGGGCGGGCTTGCTGGCGTTTGCCCATACCGTAGGCGAGTTCGGGGTGGTGCTTATGATCGGCGGAGACATCCCCGGCGCGACCCGCACACTTTCAATCGCGCTGCTCGACCAGGTGCAGGCATTTGACTACGCGGGGGCGAACCGGACGGCACTCGTGCTGCTTCTTGCGTCGTTTGCCGGCTTGCTGGCTTTGTACGGAGCGCGGGGGCGGCTTGGCGCTCGGGCTTGAGGTCGATCTCGCGTACACGGCCGGACCCCTTCGTTTGCAGGCGCGGTTCTATCTTGACCAGGAGCGCGGGGCGTTATGGGGTCCATCCGCCGCCGGAAAAAGCACCTTGCTGCGGCTGCTGGCGGGGTTGGACCGCCCGTCCGCAGGACACGTAAAGCTGGGCGGCAGCACGCTGGTCGATGCCGGCGTTTTCGTACCGCCGGGCGAGCGGTCCATCGGCTACCTCACGCAAACGCCGGCTCTATTTCCGCACTTGTCCGTTGAGAGCAATCTGCGCTTCGGCCTGCGCGGCCTCGCTCCGGCGGAGGCGGACGCGCGGGTATCCGAACTCCTGGCCCTTCTCGATCTCCAAGCATTGCGGGCTCGCCTGCCTGCCAGGCTGTCGGGCGGCGAAGGGCAGCGGGCGGCCCTGGCCCGAACGCTCGCGCGCAGGCCCCGTCTGCTTCTGCTGGACGAGCCGTTCTCCGCGCTCGACCTCGCGCGCAAGCATGCGCTGTGGGGGGCGCTCGACGGCTACCTCAGCCGCCATGGGATCGCCGCGCTTCTGGTCTCGCACGACCCCACGGAGGTGTGGCGTTGGGCCGAGTGCGTCCTGCGGATGGAAGCAGGCGAGGTGACGGGTGTGGGAACGCCGGAGCAGATGCTGGCGGGGGAGCGGGAGTTCCTGCGCACTCTGATCGATGTGGACAGGCCTTTTAAATCGAGCCCGCGCGCGGGCCATTGAAACACCCTTAGGACTGTGGACGCTGGCGCTCCAGCGCATCCAGCCGCGCATCGTGACGCTGCTGCTCGCCGTAGAAGCGCGTGTAGTCTTCTGCCAAGCGGTCAATCTTGCCTTCCAGCTTATCCATACGGGACTCTAGCC
>CAXTUV010000097.1:0-7329 GCA_964247445.1 uncultured Acidobacteriaceae bacterium
TCGTTCCAGAGCATCACTGCTTCAACCATTCATTCGTTCCTTCACCACAGTTTGCCCTCAAACTCCAGGTCCTGAATCCACTTGCCCTGCCGCTCGGCCGCGACGGGCGAGCAAAGCCAGGTTTCTTCTTCCGGATGCGCGTCGAGCCGCAGTCCCGCCGAGCGCAGGATCGCCTCGACCGCGGGCCGGTTCGGCACCCACCAATTGGTCGCGTCTCCGGAAAAAGCGCGCTCAAAAAACCGCATCTGCGGAAAGCTGGGATCCGCGAAAATGCTCTCCTCCCAGAAAGGGTAATCCGGTTCGACCGATTGCGGCTCGCCGGACCCGTGCGGACGCATCAGCGTTTGAAACACCAGCGTGCCGCCCGGCGCGACCTTTTGCACCACGCGGTCGAGCGCGAACATGGGGTAGCGCAGGTGGTAGAAGATGCCCATGAACAGCACCAAATCGAACTGTTCCTCAATCGAAGGCACATCGTAAGCCGAGCAGCGCCTGTATTCGATGTCAAGGTTCAGCTCGTCGCGTAGGAGCCGCGCCTGGTTCAGGTATAGCTCTTCGGTGTCGATGCCGAGCACCCGGGCCGCGCCCCGGCGCTTGAGCTCGATCGCGTAAAAGCCCGCATTGCAGCCGATGTCGAGTACGCTTCTGCCGGACAAATCCTCAGGCAGCGCGGGGCCGAGTGAGCGCCATTTGACCTGCGGGTAGTCGCCCAGGAAGTGATCCGGCGCGGTCTCCACGCCGCCGACACGAATGTTGTGGAACCAGGGCCCGGCCGCGCGCAAACGCTCCGCCAAGCTCTCCCGCCCGGGAGCTTCCGTGGTGTGTGCCGCCAATCAGTTCCTCCCCGGCTTTCTATGCAATGCTGCGCTTCCGGTGCAGCATCTACTTACGTTGTATTACACCGTTCATGAAAATCGGCGCAAGGGCACGAGGGCTTGTGTACGGTATCGAACATACCTGATTCGCCGGAAGTGACTTGCCTCCCCATGCACAACCCTAGGGCAGCCGCTGCTCTCTTCGCTAGAGGAGTTTCAGTTCAACGAGGAGCAATCCATGGCACGCGATCCACTTACGTTCGGCCCGAAGCCGCCGTTTTCCGCCCAGAAAAAATCCGATATCCCCGGCCACGAAGCCGACATGGACCCGAAGCCGGACCATGGCTTGGAAAGCCACACCGGGCGCAACCGCCTGACCGACCGCGCCGCGCTGATCACCGGCGGCGACTCCGGCATCGGGCGCGCCGTCGCGATCCTGTTCGCGAAGGAAGGCGCGGATGTGGCGTTCACCTACCTACCCGAGGAGAAGGACGACGCCCAAGCTACCGTGGAGGCGGTCGAGGCGCAGGGCCGTAAGGCGTACCCGCTTGAGTTCGATCTGTCGCAGCCGTCGGTCGCGCCGAAGGTGGTCGAGCAAGCGATCGCAAAACTGCGCAAGCTCGACATCCTCGTCAACAACGCCGCGTACCAACGCACGTATGCCAAGCTCGCCGACGTGCCGGGCGATGAGTTCGCCAAAGCCTACGCGGTCAACGTGGGCGCGACGTTCGCCATCATCCAAGCTGCGGAAAAACACCTGAAGCCGGGCGCGTCCATCATCAACACGACCTCGATCCAGGCCGTCGACCCGAGCCCGAATATCTTTGTCTACGCCTCGACCAAGGGCGCGATCTCAAACTTGACCAAGGGCCTAGCCAAGCTGCTGGGCGAAAAAGGGATCCGGGTGAACGGCGTTGCGCCGGGGCCGGTGTGGACGCCGCTGATCCCCGGCACGATGGACGCGGACAAGCTGAAGGAGTTCGGCGCGAAAACCGTCTTCGGGCGGCCCGCGCAGCCGGTCGAGGAAGCCGCGGCCTACGTGTTCCTCGCCTCCGATGAGGCCTCGTTTGTAACCGGCGAGATCATCGGGGTCACGGGCGGTATGACCCCGGTCTAAGCGAAGTCCCGAATGAGTGTCATTCTGAGCGAAGCGAAGAATCTGCTTTCCTCCGAAGCGCAGAAAAAGCAGATCCTTCGTTGCTTCGCTCCTCAGGATGACCCCTGTTTCGTACTTCTTCAGAACTTTCCCAAAGCAAGGAAAGTTCGCCGTTTCGCGCCGGGAACGGTATCCTTACCCTGATGGCGGAAGCGGCGGTAAAAACCGGAGGCGCCTGGGGCGAGCGCATCGCGGCGCTCAAGAACGTGCCCCCGGTGCTCCGGATTTTGTGGGACTCCGGGCCGGCGGTGGTCAGCTGGGGGCTGATCCTGCGGGTTTTTGTCGCGGCTGCTCCGGTGGCCGCGGGCTACGTGGCGGCGCGCATCGTCAGCGGCGTTGAGCAGGCCATCAGCGGCCACGGTACGCCGCGGCATTTTTGGTGGATTGTCGGGCTGGAGGTCGCGCTCGTGATCCTGACCGGCGTCTTCCAACGCTTGATCGATTACTCCGACTCGCTGCTCGCGGACCGCTACACGCACTACGTTTCGATCCGGGTAATGCGCCAAGCGGCGCAGCTGGATTTAACCACCTACGAAAATCCCGAGTACTACGACCGCCTGGAGCGGGCGCGGGTGCAGGCCACCGACCGGCTCGCGATGATCCAGATGATGGGCCGGCTCTTCCAGCAGGTCTTGACTACCTTGTTTTTCTCGGGCGTCTTGTTGTTCAAGGCCCCGTTTCTCATCCTGCTGCTGCTGGTCGCGGTCGTCCCATCATTCCTGGGCGAAACGCACTTCGCCTTCCTGGGCTACGCGAAGAACTTTCGCCAAACCCCGGCCAAGCGGCAGATGGACTACATCCGTCAGGTGGGTGGATCGAAGGAAGCCGCGAAAGAGCGCAAGCTCTTCAACCTGAGTGAATACTTCACCGAGCGCTTTACCAAACTATCCGAAGGGATTTACACCGAAAACATCGCCCTCTCGAAGCGCCGCCTTTTTTGGGGCGGTTTGTTTGCGATCATCGGCATCGGCGGCTACTACTCATCGTATGTGTACGTGATCTGGCGCGCGGTCACGGGCCACTATAGCCTCCAGGATTTTGTCTTCATCACCGGCTCGGTGCAGCAGGCGCAGTCGAATCTCCAGCAGGTGTTTTCGATCGCCTCCGGCATCGCCGACCAAGCTCTGTTCCTCACCGACCTGATCGGCTTTTTCGAGATGAAGCCGACCGTGGTTTCCGCCGAAAACGGCCGCAAAATCCCGCGCCCCATCCGGCAGGGATTTGAGTTCCGCAGTGTGTCTTTCGCCTACCCGGGCACAACCCGCCGGGTGCTCAAGGACTTTAACTTTATTCTCCGCCCCGGCGAGCGGGTCGCGCTCATCGGCGAGAACGGCCAAGGCAAAACCACCGTCGTCAAGCTGATCACCCGCTTGTATGACCCTACCGAGGGCCAAATCCTGCTCGACGGGGTAGACCTGCGCGAGTATGCGCTCGACGACCTTCATCAGGAGATGGGCGTCATCTTTCAGGACTTCATGCGGTACGACATGACCGTGCGCGACAACATCGCCGTGGGCCGGGTCGAGCTGCCGCACACGGACGAGGACATCGCGGACGCGGCCGAAAAGTCGCTCGCCGCGAGCGTGGTCCGCAAACTGGGTGGGGGCTACGGCCAGATGCTGGGCCGGCGGTTCGAGGCCGGTGTCGACCTTTCGGGCGGCGAATGGCAGCGGATCGCGCTGGCCCGCGCGTACCTCCGCGACGCGCAGCTCTTGATTCTCGACGAGCCGACCGCCGCGCTCGATGCGCGCTCGGAACTGGAAGTGTTCGAGCGCTTCGCCGAACTCACCGGGGGCAAGATGGCGCTCTTTGTGTCGCACCGCTTCTCAACCGTGCGCATGGCCGACCGCATCGTAGTGCTCGCGGGTGGCCAACTGGTGGAGGAGGGCGACCACGCCCGCCTGATGGCCAAGGGCGGCCAGTACGCTGAAATGTTCGAGATGCAGGCGGCGAGCTATCGCTAGCCTCAGGCCGTCCAATCTGGAGGGGAAGGGAGCGAGCGTGACCGAAGTCGAGCAGACCGTATGGCAAGAGGACAGCTTGCGGGCGCAGGCCCGGGTGGACGCTCACGCGCTCGCGGCGGCGCGCAACCCCAAGGGCGCGAGCGGCCTTCGCATGCGGGCGGCAGCCGCTCGCGCCGCACTGGACGCGCTGGTCCGCAAGCTGGACGCCCTGCCCGAGCCGGACTACGGGAACGCCGACAAAGACCCGCTGCTCGTCCTGCGCGAGAATCCGCGCCTGCTCCGCTCTGCATTGAACGAGGTCGCGACCGGCGGCAAGGTGCTGGACCGCCTCCCGCGGCTTGCACCGCAAGGGGGCGAGGGTGAAGGGCTGCCGCGCATTGCCGCGGTCGCGCGCGGGTATTTCCGCGGCACGGGCTGGCGCTGGGACGCGGAAGCTCTGCCCGTCTACATCGACGAGATCCAAAAGTCCGAGCCGCTCGGCCTCCAGGAGTTGTGGTCGCTTTCCTCGCTCATGAAGTTCGCGTTGATGGAGCAGGTGGTCAGCGAGGGCGAGGCGGTGTTCGCGCAGGGCATCCCGCCCGTGCGCAACATAGTTATCGACGCCTGCATGAAGAGCCTCCGGGAGCTCGGCTACGCCGACTGGTCCATCGTCGCCGAGCCGCTGATCCCGTTTGATCCGCTTCTGCGCGAGGATCCGGCCGGCGCGTACGCGCGCATGGACTTCCAGTCACGCGAGGGCTACCGCAAACAGGTGGCCGCGATGGCCCGCTATGCCGACCTGAGCGAGGTCGAGGTCGCGCAGGAAGCTTTGAAGCTCGCCCGTGCCGCGCAGGCGAGACCGACAGCCGACCCGCGCGTCCACCAGCGCGAAGCGCACATCGGCTACTGGCTGACCGAGGGCGGCGCGGCCCAGCTCGCCGAGGCGGTCGGCTACCGGCCTCCGGTTTTGGAGTGGCTGCGCATCGCTGCCCGCCGCGACGCGGATTTGTGGTATATCGCGCCGATTGAGGTCCTGTCCGTCCTCCTCATCGCGGCTTTGGTGGTTCCCGTGGTGTCCACCGCGCACAGCCCGTGGGCGCTGGTGCTTCCCTTCCTGCTGCTGTTCCTGCCCGCGACCCAGGGCGTCGTGGACCTGATGAACAACGTGGTTACGGCGGTGTTCGAAGCGCGCGCGCTGCCCAAGCTCAACTTCCGCAAGACGGGCATTCCCGAGGACTGCGCGACCCTGGTCGCGGTACCGACGCTGCTGCTGAACGAGAAAGGCTTGCGCGAGCTGGTCGCCGACCTGGAAGTGCGCTGGCTCGCCAACCGCGACCCTAACCTCCACTTCGCGCTCATCACCGACCTGCCGGACGCGGTCGCGAAGCCCCGCGACGACGCCCGGGACACGCTCGTCGCGCTCGCGATCGAGCTGATCGATGAGCTCGACAACCGCTACAAGGGCCAGCGCGGCGGGCGCTTCCTGCTCTTCCACCGGCACCGCATCTTCAATGCGCGGCAAGGCGTGTGGATGGGTTGGGAGCGCAAGCGCGGCAAGCTGCTGGACCTGAATAAATATCTCGAAGGTGCCTACGACGCGTTTCCGGTTAAGGCCGGCGGCTGGCAGGCGCTCAAGAAAGTCCGCTACATCATCACGCTCGACTCCGACACGCAGCTGCCGCGCGGCACCGCCGCTGCGATGATCGGCGCGATGGCGCACCCGCTCAACCAAGCCGTCATTGACCCCGAGCGCCGCATCGTGACCGCTGGGTACGGCATCCTGCAGCCGCGCGTGGGCGTCAGCGTCCACTCGGCTTCGCGCTCGCGCTTGGCGTCGTTATTCTCCGGCCAAACCGGCTTCGACATCTACACCCGCGCTGTGTCGGACGTCTACCAGGACCTGTACGGTGAGGGCATCTTCACCGGCAAGGGCATCTATGAGGCTTCCACCCTCCACGCCGTGCTCGACCGGCGCTTCCCCCGCAATGCCCTGCTCTCGCACGACCTGATTGAAGGCGCATACGCCCGCGCCGGCCTGGCGACCGACATCGAGGTAGTCGACGATTACCCGTCACACTACTCGGCCTACACCAAGCGCAAGCACCGCTGGGTGCGCGGCGACTGGCAGATCGCCCAGTGGATTTCCAACTCAGTTCCGGACGAGTCCGGGCGCAAGGTCCGCAACCCTATCTCGACCATCTCGCGCTGGAAGATCTTCGACAACCTGCGCCGGTCGCTGGTTGAGCCCGGCACACTGCTGCTGCTGCTCGCGGGCTGGTTCGGCTTGGTAGGCGGCCCGCTTTACTGGACCCTCGTCACGGTTTTCCTGATGTTTTTGCCGACGCTGGTCCAGTTCTGCTTTTCGCTGGTGCGCGCGCTTGCGTCCGACCAAGCCGGGGCGGTGGGCGAGGCCTTCGAAGGAACCGGCCAAGCCGCGTTCATCACGCTGCTGCAGCTGGTGTATCTGCCTCATTCCACTTTCCTTACACTTGACGCAATCGTGCGCGCGTTGGTCCGGCGCTTGTTTACCGGGCAAAAGCTGCTGGAGTGGGAAACCGCGGCCGAAGCCGAGTCCGGGAAGCGCACCACGCCGGTGGACTTCTACCTGAAGGCAAGCCCGCTCTTCGCGCTGGCGATTGCGGGGCTCCTGTTCCTGCGCCGCGGTTCGCACTTCCTGTTTGCGATCGACGGCCGCTCGATCGGCCCCAATATCCCCGTCGCGCTGCTTGTTGCGCTGCCGGTCCTTATTTTGTGGGCTTTGGCCGGGGCGCTCACCGCCTGGCTTAATGCGCCGCCGGAGCACGAGCAGGCCCCGCTTTCCTCGCGCGACCAGGCGTTTCTCCGCGAGCAGGCCCTACGCATCTGGCGGTATTTCCTCCAGTTCGGCGACGCCGACCACCACTACCTCATCCCGGACAACGTGGAGGAGGAAGGTCTGCACGAAGCCGCGCGCGTGTCTCCCACCAACCTGGGCTTGCTTCTGAACGCTCGGCAGGCGGCGGTCGAGTTCGGCTGGCTCACCGCGCCGGAGTTCGCCGACCTGACCCTGAAAACTCTCAGCACCTTTGACGCGCTGCCCAAGTATCGCGGGCACCTTTACAACTGGTACCGGACGGACACGCTTGAACCGCTGCGGCCCATTTCGGTTTCCTCCGTGGACTCAGGCAATTTCGCGGCCTCGCTCTATACACTCCGCACCGGCGCGGCGGAGCTGTTGCGGCGGCCCTTGCTCTCCGAGCGGTTATTTGACGGCCTTCGCGCACAAGCCTCGCTCGCGCAGGTTCCCGACGGCCCAGGACGGGGTCTTGAGACCGGCCTGGCCTGGGCGCTCGCCCAGCCCGCGCCTGCCGCGGAAGAGCCGGCGAACGAACCGGCCTGGTGGCGCAAGGAGCATGCCCTGCGCGCGTACTCCATC
>CAXTUV010000097.1:7339-9022 GCA_964247445.1 uncultured Acidobacteriaceae bacterium
TGCTGCCCGAGTTCATGCCCTTGCACGCGCAGCTCGGCCTGGACGAGAAAACCCTCCACCCGCCGCTGAGCCAGGCTCCGGCGTTCGCGCGCTCGCTGCAGGAGCAGCTGGCTGCCGCGCCCGCAACCGAGCTCACGGCGAAGCTGCAGCAAGCACTCGCCGGCGCGATCCCCAAGCTCACCTCGCTTGTCGGGCTGGTGCGCCGCTGCTCGGAGGAGAGCTTCCGCCTCGCCACCGCGATGGACTTCGGCTTCCTGGTTCGGCGCGACCGCGAAATGCTCTCCATCGGCTACGACGTCGAGCGCGACGAGTTGCACCAGGCCTGCTACGACATGCTCGCGTCGGAAGCCCGCGTCGCAGCCTTTCTCGCCGTTGCGAGCGGCGAAATGGACCAGACCAGCTGGTTCAAAATGGGCCGCACCCACACCCTCGCCTACGGTCGCGCGGTGCTGCTATCTTGGACCGCGACCATGTTCGAGTACCTGATGCCGTCGCTTTGGATGCGCACCGTGCCCGACACCCTGATGGCGCGCACGCTGGAGGGCGTGGTGGCGATTCAGCGCGCCTACGGGCGCAAGCTGCGCCTGCCTTGGGGCATTTCCGAGTCCGGCTATGCCGAGCTCGACGATGCCGGCCATTACCACTACCGCGCCTTCGGCATCCCGGAGATCGCGCTCAAGTGGGACGCGACCGCCGGCCCTGTCGTTTCGCCCTATTCGAGCTTCCTGGCGCTCGGCATTGACCGCGACGCGGCGCTCAAAAACCTGCGCATGATGGCGAAAAACGGCTGGGGCGGGGCCTTCGGGCTGTATGAAGCCATCGACTACCAGGCAGGCCGCGAACGCCCCCGCCTCGTCCGCGAATGGATGGCCCACCACCAAGGCATGGCCCTGATGGCGCTCCTAAACCTGCTCCACGACGACGCTTGTAAACGTTGGTTCCACGCGAACCCCCACCTCCAAGCCGCCGAACTGCTGCTGCACGAGAAGCCCGTGCGCGAAGCAACGCTGAAGGAGGAGGTCAAGAACACGCCGAACAAGAAAGTGCCGGTGCCGGCTTAATGGTTCACTTGCGATCGGCGGCAAGCTGGGTTATTGGTCTCTGCCCTACTCCTTACAAGGAAGCGGGCGCTCTGATTCAATCCCGAGAAGCGCATGTCCTGAGACGAGTGATGCAAGCGCATTGAAGTTTTCCAGGTTTCCTAAAAAGGTATGCTTGCCGTAAATTGCACCGAGTATCGCTTGATGTTGCTGAAATGGCTACACTCATGCTGGAGGCTTCCATGCGTCAGGTTTCACTACGAGAGTTTAGAACCCGAGGTTCCAAAGTTTTGGAAACAGTGCCGCATGGTGAGACCATATTATTGGCAGGTCAGAAAGGGCCGGCTTACTTTCTGATCCCTGTGGTTGGAGATGTCGCATTTGAGGACCGCGAGCTGCGGCGAGCCATGGCGAAGGCAAGCCTGCGCAGGAATTGGCAAATGGCGGAGAGTGCCGGGGAAGCATTGAGCGATGAACAGATCGATCAGGAAATTCAGCAGGTACGAGCCCGGTGCCGAAAGCCTGCATGAGATTGGCGGTTCTGGACACCAACGTCATCGTTTCCGCAAGCATTAAGGCGGGAAGCGCCCCTGTTGCGCTCGTGATGGATTGGGTCCTGGAGGGATAGGTGCAGCTGGTTACC
>CAXTUV010000098.1:0-9005 GCA_964247445.1 uncultured Acidobacteriaceae bacterium
CCCCGCCGTGCTCGTCCCAGCAGTCGTAGAGCAGGAAGTTATCGCTCTCGGCGAAGAGCGCGCGCTGGTGCAGTAGAGGGGCGATCTCGCGGTTGTGCCGGGTGACCAGGCCGTCGTTTGCCCATTCGTCATAGCGCGGCCGGTAGTACTCCATGCCGTACTTCTCAGTAAAGCCTTCCACCTGCCCGTGGCCGAACATCGGCAAGCCGGGAAGCGTCGCCAAAGAACTTATCCCCCGAGCCGAACTGGTCGATGGCCGTGCGCTCATCCGGGTTCGACATGAAGTTGACATACCGCTTCATGATGCCCGGGTCGAACTCGAGCGTGTTTTTGAGCACCTTGCGGTAGTTCGCATTGTCCTCGTCGCGCAGCATCACCATGAAAGCCGAGTTGTACACGCGGTGCATGCCCAAGGTGCGGACAAAGTAGCCCTCCATGAGCCAGAACGCCTCGGCCAGCAGCAGCGTACCCGGCACCTCGCGCGCGACGCGGTCGACGACCTCACGCCAGAACTCTTCCGGGATCGCCGCGTCGAAGTCAGACGTGGTCATCGCGGACTCAGCCCGCGAGGGAATGGCTCCGCCCGAGCCGGGCGTCGGAAACCAGAGCCGCTGAATGTGGCGCTTAGCCAGCGTCATCGCGGCGTCGAAGCGAATGATTGGGAACTGCCGCGCCACCTGGAGAATCGTTTGGATGACTTGCTCGCGGACCGCCCCGCTCAGGTAGTTGAGCTGCGCCGTGTCGTTCCACGGAAAGCTGGTGCCGTCGTTGCCGTGATAGATGTACTGCTGGTTGCCGGTCCACTTGTCGCGCCGCAGGAATACAACCGCGGCATCGGTCTGGTTGTAATAGTGCTCCTCGATCTTGATCTCGACCCGGTCGTCGCCGGACAAGTCTGGGCCATTAAAGCCGTAGGCGGGGTAGGGCGAGTCCGGGCGCGACAGGAACCACTCCGGATGGTGGATGACCCAGGGCGAATCGATGCCCATATGGTTCGGCACCATGTCGCTCGCGAGCCGGATACCATAGCGCGCGCAGCGGTCGCGCAGGTCGCGGTACGCCGGCTCGCCGCCGAGCGCATCGGCGATCCGGTAATCGTAGAGCGAGTAGGCGCTGGCCACCGCGTCCGGGTTGCCGCACAGGTGCTTGATGGTCTTGGACGCCCGCGAGCGCTCCCACACGCCGATGAGCCAAAGCGCGTTCATACCGCGGCCGGCAAGGGTTTGGAGCTCTTCGTCGGGAATCTGGTCGAGGCGCTCGACATGCCGCCCGTAAAACCGCGAAAGCTGGTTGAGCCAGACAAACGTGCTCTTCGCGATCATGACGGTGCGCGGCATCCACTCCTGGTCGGGGGAGAACGCCTCGTACTCCTGCATGCCCGCGGCGTAGTTGGGGACCTCGGCATGCGCCTCGATCCCCCCACCGAACCGACCCGGAGCACCCGGATTGAACTGCCGCCAAACGGCCAGCTCTTCTTCCTTGAGCAGATCGCCGCCGAGCATGAGCTTGGCTAAAAATTCGCCGCCCAGCTCAGGCTGCGCGGCAAAGAACGCCGGAAAGCCCGCCGTGACCCGCGGGTAGGCGGTCGACTGCGCGAGCCGGGCATCGTCGAACAGCTCCTTGAACGGCAGGAAGGCAGGGTTGCGGTTTTCAAGCCACAGCAGCAGGAGCTCCTCAAACGCGGCTTCGCGGTGCCCGTAGCCGTCGGTCGCGCCCGCGACCCACTGCTCGGGCGTCTGCTTGCCGGCATAAACGTCGGCATTCGGGAACTCAGCTGTGAAGGCAAGCAAAAGCCGGTCGAGTTCAGCCTGACCTACCTGCCGGCTGAAGTGCGCGAGCGCCTCGGTCATCACCGCGGGCTTGACGTGCTTGCGATACCAGGCCAGAAGCGCGTGGGTGGCTTCATCGATCAAACCCATTGCAAACAGGGCCGCCGGCTGTACCTTCTCAGCCCGGCCCTCGCTCATGCGGTGCGCGAGCGCCCGGCTCGCCGCCGGGTTTGAGAACACGGCATTGCCGCTGAAGGAGAACAGCAGACCCTCAACACCGTAGCGGGCGCGGGCTTCGCGCGAGATATGGAATTCAAACATGCGGTCTCCTTCGTACCGGGTGGATAGATGCGGGTTCCAAACCGTCCTTCTAAGGATGGCACAGGGCATCCCATCCTGGGAGGGCTTTATGGGGATCAAGAGTTTCGAGGCGGCATTACTCAGCCCGAAGGACAACTACAAGCTGCTGGCGGGCTCGGTGGTGCCCCGGCCGATTGCGTGGGTGTCCACAGTCGATACAGCTGGCGTTCGTAACCTTGCACCCTACTCGTTCTTTATGGCGGTCAGCGCAAACCCGCCCGCGGTGTGCTTTTGCCCCGCCGTGCGGGAAGCCGAGGACGGGCTGCTCCCTTTCAAGGACACGCTCGGGAACGTGCGAGCGACGGGCGAGTTCGTGGTGAACGTGGTCTCGGAAGAGTTGACCGAGCGCATGAACACGACGGCGGCGCAGGTGAAGCCGGGCGAGGACGAGTTTACCTTGGCCGGGCTGACCGCCGTGCCCGGCGAGCGGGTGCGCGCGCCCCGGGTGGGCGAGGCCAAGGTGCAGATGGAGTGCCGCCTGCTGCAGATTGTTGAGGTGGGGACGGGCGTGATGGGCGGTTCGCTGGTGCTGGGCGAGGTGCTGGTGTGGCACATCAGCGAGGACGTGCTGGAGCCGGGGTACAAGATCGACCACGGGAAGCTTAGGGCGGTGGGGCGCATGGCTGGGTCGGACTACGTGCGGACCGGGGATCGGTTCACGCTCGCGCGTCCGAAGTGAGGGGTGGGAACGTTGTGGTCCAGCAGAACCCTCACAGCTCCCGATACCCTCCGGGCGCGGCCGCTAAAGTGAGGATGTCTCGCACAATGCGTTCCGGGATGTCGAAGTTATCGGCGATCTCCTCGACCGGCGATCTGTGCTCGTTATTCTCGACGACGGAGTCGGCCTGGAGGCGGGTGCCTTTCAGGATGTGGACGCCGCTGAGCTTGAGCGGGTTGCGCTCGACCAGGGGGCAGTCGGACCAATCGTTTTCGGGCTGCTGTTCGGGTTCTGTATGGCCACGGTAAGCCGTCCCGGGCGAGCGGGAAGGGTCGCCTATCACCTGCCCGACGTAATCTTTTCTTCGCCGGCCCGCGTCGATTTGGGCAGGAGCAGGACGAGATACAAAGTCCGCCCACGGGAGATTTTCACGATGAAAGTTGGAATGGCACTGACCGCCGCATTGGCGCTCGCCTGCATGGAAGGCCTAGCCCAGCGCACTCCGCCGACCCCGGCCGAGATGGCTCAGCGCGAGGTCGCGCGCTACACCTCGCTGCTTTCGCTCACGCAGGCCCAGCAGGACCAAGCAACCGCGATCTTTACCGCGGAGGCGACCGATGAACAAGGCACACGGCAAAGCGAGCGCACCGCGCGGCAGGCTCTGGAAACCGCGGTGACGAATAACGACACCGCTTCGATCCAACAGCAGGCCGCGAGCCTGGGGCAGCTGGAAGGCCAAAGCCTGGCAAGCCGCTCCCTCGCGGAAGCGAAGTTTTACACCACCTTGACAGCCGATCAGAAGACCAAGCTGGCCGACCTGAAGCAGCAGCACTTACTGGGTGGCCCCGGAGGCCCGGGCGGACGCGGACCGGGTGGGCATGGACCTGAAGGGCCTGGCGGGCTGTAGAAGGCAAGTTATCTACTGTGGTTAAAAGCGGCTTCGTTGAAGTAAAGCGGAGCCGCTTTGTATTGCCCATACTTCGACTGTTATGGAGGAGCTAATTCCGCTCCCGATACATCACCATATGCTGCACGAGGCAGCGTCTTGCCGCCGATTTTCGCCGCTAGCGAGCGCGGCGTGCACTTGCCACATTTCGATCCGCCTTTGGCGAGCGAGTGTACCGTTTGAGAGCAGTCCAGAAAGTAGGGACGAAATACTCCCGGCTTTCTTGCGCACGCTTGGCCAGGTAGCGCTTGGCGTCGGGTTCGCTGATGGAGCGGCGAGCGAGCTTCCCTATTACGCTCTGTACCGTCTCGTTCTCAAGGTTCTGCGACATAATCAGCCCTTCCCAGTGATCCCCAGACGCTTAGAAGCAGTGCCAGCAATGTGGTGTAGGGCGCAAGTCGCTGCTCCAGATTTCTGGCTGCTCCACCATCAAACTCGCCAACTCTACCGCTGTCAGTAGAGATGACGCCAGTGCTCTTCGAGATTCCTTGCTCTTCGGCCAGCAACGGAATGGCCAAAATGGAGCGGTAAGGTTTTCCAGCCTGCGTGAAATCCTCCTTGAATGTGACCTGCTGACCTTCCATGGCTTTCCAGACGAGGAGATCGACTTTAGGGTAGCTTCGGTTTGACCGATTCGGTACAGCACGAGCCACGACTCGCAACCGGGTGGCGTTGCCGCGGTCCTCCATGAGAAGTGAAACATTGATGTAGTAGCCAGTCTGGTCAACAGCAAAGGCTTGCACCTCAAAACGTATAGCTGTGAGTAGTCCACGTGCGATCTCTTGAAACTCCGCTTCGGTTAGAGCGCCCCGTCGTACACTTTCGGCCATAAGGGAAGTGGCAACCCCGGTCGCAGCCAAGCGCTCCGTCTCCACTGATAGCCAAACTTTGGACGCTTTCTTAGGTACATATGCAAGACCCTTGTCAATGAGGATGGCAAGTATGAACAGAATGAATACTCTATATCGCAGAGCAGAGACAAAGCCGAAGTACTTAGAAGGAGGAACATACCTCGAAGTGGAAAGATAAAGGGCGAAATAGACTTGATACACAATGGCCGCAAAGCGGAGAAGGCCGATACTAAGGTCGCGTAATGAGGCTCTTCGTAGAGGACGAGGCAAGAACTTCTCAATGCGCACCAGAAATGAAGTTCCTTTCATTTTTGATCAACACGAGCCGGCTTCAGTGTAGCTGAGCCTTGAAGTTCCGGGGGAGGGCTACAGCGACCCTCCGCCCTGTCCTGCGTTGTGTTTCATGCGCTTATAATTCGGTTCAAGTTTCACCAGCATGCACCCCGGCATGCGGCAAGGAGCCGTTCCATGCGCCGCTGCTTCCTCCTACTTTTTCTGCTCGGCTTACTCGGCCGGGCGCAGACACCGGTGCCCGAGCAGCCCGACCTATACACCTGGCTTGAAGAGGTGAACTCGCCCCGCGCCCTTGCCTGGGTGAAGCAGGAGGACGAGCGGACGGCCAAGGTGCTGGAAGCCGACCCGCGCTTCGCCGCCATGCAGGCGACGGCGCTGAAGGTGTTGGAGTCACCGGACCGGATTCCCCGCCCCGACCTGCGCGACGGCGCGGTTTACAACCTGTGGCGCGATGCCGGGCACTCGCAAGGCATCCTGCGGCGTACCACGGTAGCTGATTACGCCCAAAAAGACCCGCACTGGCAGACGGTGCTCGACTACGACGTGCTTTCAGCCAAGGACGGAACCAAGTGGGTCGCCGGCAACCTAAGCTGCCTGTATCCCTACGCCAAGCAGTGTATGGTCGCGCTCTCAGCCGGCGGCGAGGACGCCGAGACCCTGCGCGAGTTCAACCTTCAAACCGGCAGCTTTGTTCCGAACGGCTTCAGCCTGCCGCGCTCAAAGCAAAGTACCGACTGGCTGGACGCCGATACGCTGCTGGTGGCGCGCGATTGGGGTCCGGGCACGATGACCGAATCCGGCTACCCGTTCGTGATCAAGCTGTGGAAGCGTGGGCAACCGCTGGAGCAAGCGCAGGAGGTCTTTCGCGGCGTGCCGACCGATACGCGCGTGGACGCGCAGGTGCTGCATGACGCGCAAGGGCACCAAGCCGTGCTGCTGGTGGAAAGCCCAAGCTTTTTTGAGCAGCGCTACTCGCTCTGGACGCCGAGCACAGGGCCGCGCAGGCTCGCACTGCCTGAGAAAGCGACCGTGGACGGGCTGCTGGAGGGCCGCTTAATCGTGACCCTTCGCGAGGACTGGCAAGGCTTCCCGCAGGGCTCAATTGTCGCGCTCGACCTCGCGTCGGCAACCGCCGACCCGGCACACCTCCAAGCGACAGCTGTCTTCACCCCAACCGCCAAGGAGTTCGCGCAGCAGGTGGAGTTCACGCGCGACCGGCTGCTCGTAACTACGCTTGAAAATGTGCAGGGCCGCGCGTATGTGTATGCTGTGTCGCCCGCCGGCGCTTGAACCCGGCAAAAGCTGGACGTGGGTGAAAACCAGACGGTCGAGGTCGCCGCGGGCGACACGAAAGACAACACGTTCTATCTGTCCCGCACAGGCTTTCTCACACCCTCCTCGCTCGACCAAGGCGACGCGGAAACCGCGAAGCTGACGCCCGTCAAGCAGCTTCCCGCTCAGTTCGACGCCTCGGCGGATATGGTTGAGCAACGCGAAGCGATCTCGAAGGACGGGACAAAGGTGCCGTACTTCATCGTCTCTCGCAAGGACCTCAAGTATGACGGGGAGAACGCCACGCTTCTGACTGCATACGGAGGCTTCGAGGTTGCCAAAACGCCCTACTACTCCCCTGTCGTCGGCAAGCTGTGGCTCGAGCGCGGCGGGGTATACGTGCTCGCAAATATCCGAGGCGGCGGTGAGTTCGGCCCGGCCTGGCACGAAGCAGGGCTGACCGTGCACCGGCAGCGCATCTACGACGACTTCGCGGCCGTCGGCCAGGACCTGATTGCGCGCAAAGTCACCTCGCCGCGGCATCTGGGCATCTACGGCGGCTCAAACGGCGGCCTGCTGATGGGCGTGGAAATGACCCAACACCCGGAACTGTGGAATGCGGTCATCATCGACGTACCGCTGCTCGACATGCTGCGCTTCGAGCACATCGCTGCGGGCGCTTCGTGGACGGGCGAGTACGGGTCGGTCGCGAACCCCGCGCAGCGCCAGTTCCTCGCGTCCATTTCGCCCTACAACCAGCTCAAGCCGGACGCGCACTACCCCGAGCCGCTGCTCCTGACCACCACGAAGGACGACCGCGTGGGCCCGGTGCACGCCCGTAAGTTCGCCGCGCGCATGGAGCAGTTTCACGAGCCGTTTCTGTATCGCGAAATCATCGAGGGCGGCCACAACAGCGGAGCCGACCTGAAGGAGACCGCTGGGACGGAAGCAGCGCAGTACCTGTACTTGACCCGCAAGCTGGTGGACCCGCCCCAGACATCCAGCTTGCTACACTAAGTTGAAGGCTCTGCCCTCTCTTGAGGGGGCAGGGTAACTTCACCATGATTGAACACCCCATCCCGGAAGCCCTGACCTTCGACGACGTTCTGCTCGTTCCCGCGTTTTCTGAGGTTGTGCCTAACCAGGTTTCGACCGAAACCCGGCTCACCGCCAAAATTACCCTCAACACCCCCCTACTCTCGGCCGCGATGGACACCGTTACCGAGTCGCGCTTGGCAATCGCCATGGCGCAGCAGGGCGGCCTAGGGGTGATTCATCGCAACCTCGCCGTGGACGCACAGGCGGCCGAGGTGGACAAGGTCAAGCGGTCGGAGAGCGGGATGATTGTCGACCCGGTGACGATCGCGCCGGAGCAGATGATCTCGGATGCGCTGGAGGTCATGCGGCGGTACAAGATTTCGGGCGTCCCGGTCACGCAGGGTAAGCGGCTTGTGGGCATCCTGACCAACCGCGAGCTCCGCTTTGAGACCCGCACCGACATCCCGATCTCCGCGGTGATGAGGTCCTTCTTGGTCATCACCGTCCCCGAGGGCACCACGCTGGAGGATGCCGAGGCGATCTTGCACGACCACCGCGTGGAAAAGCTGCTGGTGGTCAACGACGCCTACGAGCTCAAGGGCCTCATCACCGTCAAGGACATCCAGAAGAAGCTCAAGTACCCCAACGCCAGCAAGGACGAGCAGGGCCGCCTGCGCGTGGCCGCCGCCATCGGCGCGACCGGCGACTACCTGGACCGCGCTTGCGAACTGATCCGCGCCCGCGTGGACGCGCTTTCGATCGACTCCGCGCACGGGCACTCGTCGCGCGTGCTGGACGCGGTGCGCGAGGTGAAGCGTCGCTTCCCCGAGGTCGACCTGCTGGCCGGCAACGTGGCCACCTACGAGGGCGCATGCGCGCTGATGGAAGCCGGGGCGGACGCGGTCAAGGTCGGGATCGGGCCGGGGTCGATCTGCACCACGCGCATGGTGACCGGTGCGGGCATGCCGCAGATCACAGCCATCTCGGAGGCCTACAAAGCAGGGTGCGCGCGCGGCATCCCGGTGATCGCCGACGGCGGCATCAAGTACTCGGGCGACCTGACCAAGGCCATCGCCGCCGGGGCCGACGCGATCATGATCGGCTCGCTGTTCGCCGGTGTGGATGAGAGCCCGGGCGAGACGATTTTGTATCAGGGGCGCTCTTTCAAGGCCTACCGGGGCATGGGCTCTTTGTCGGCGATGGCGCAGGGGTCGGGGGAAGGGTATTTCCAAAGCTCGCGCGACTTTGAAACTGCGCCGACCCGCGCGGAAGCTGTTGTGGACCGTGAGCGCAACGGGAGTAATAACCGCCTGGCGAAATTTGTTCCGGAGGGGATTGAAGGCCGGGTTCCCCACCGCGGGCCGCTCGAAGCAATGGTGCATCAGCTGGTCGGCGGCCTCCGTTCGGGCATGGGTTACCTGGGCTGCTCAACGGTAGCCGAACTGAAAGAGCACGCCCGCTTCGTCCGCATCTCCGGCGCGGGGCTGCGCGAGAGCCACGTGCACGATGTGATCATTACCCGGGAAGCACCAAATTATCACGTGGAGTAGCGTGGCCCGGCACTGATACAGTGTCCCCGGTGTCTGCTGTAGGGCGGGGTGCCGGCCATGGTGATGTTGCGGGGCGTTTTGCTCGTGCTTTTGTCTTGGCAAGCGGCCGCGCAGGAGCTCACAACCGTTCACGGCATCGTGCTCGACTACGACACGCACCAACCCATCGCGCGCGTGCTGGTGGAAAGCGTCGGCGGCTCGCCGGTGCTGACGAACCATGAAGGGCGCTTCACCGTCCGATCTCAACGTCTGACCACCGGACCATTC
>CAXTUV010000099.1:0-1426 GCA_964247445.1 uncultured Acidobacteriaceae bacterium
AGGTAGGGCAGGCGAGGATGGAGCTTGCGTCCCCACTCGGGCCGCTCCGCGATCAGGGCGACGATGCCGGCCTCATCCGCGCCGTAAACAGCAAGCGGACCCTCGGCGTTTTCGTCATAGCCGTGCACATGGAGCTCCGCGGTCGTGCAAGGCCGCTCAGGGAGCCTGCCCAGGGTCGCCGCGTGATTCACCGCGTCCTCGGCCATGTGCCGGTACGTGGTCCATTTGCCGCCGACGATGGTGAGCAGGCCCGAGGCGTCAATATGGATGGTGTGGTCGCGCGAAAGGGCCGAGGTTTTGGTCGCGTCCGAGCCTGCCGCCTTCACCAGCGGACGGATGCCCACATACACGCTCAGGACATCGGCCCGGGTCGGCTGACGGCTCAGATACTCGGCTGCCGTTCCCAACACAAACTCGATCTCCGCTTCAGCCGGCGGCGGTTCATAGGCAGGCGCTTCAATCGGCGTGTCCGTCGTCCCGACCACGGTGCGCCCGTGCCACGGAATCGCGAACAGCACGCGGCCGTCGCTGGTGTGCGGCACCATCACAGCCGTGTCGCCGCGGAGAAACGACCCGTCGAGCACGAGGTGGATGCCTTGGCTCGGCGCAACCATGCCGGCGGCTTCCGGGTCCGCCATGCGGCGCACCTCGTCGGTGAACATGCCGGTCGCGTTGACCACGGTCTTCGCTTCCAGCGCCCACGTTTCCCCGGTTTCCGCGTCGCGCGCGTTCACACCGCACACGAAGCCGTCCTCACCCTTTCGTAAACCGGTGACCGGCGCATAGTTCAGGACGCATGCGCCCTGATCCACCGCGGTGGCGATCAGATGAATCAGCAGGCGGGCATCGTCGAACTGTCCGTCGTGGTAGACCACGCCGCCGCGCAGTCCATGCTCCTTCAGTGTGGGGATGCGGGCCAGCGTCTCCTCGCGCGACAGAATGCGGGAGCGGCCGAAGCCGTACTTGCCCGCGAGCAGGTCGTACACCTTCATCCCGATGCCGTAAAATGGCGCCTCCCACCAGGAATAATTCGGGACCACGAACTCAAGATCATGCACCAAGTGCGGCGCGTTCCGCTTCAGGATGCCGCGCTCCTTCAAGGCTTCCATCACAAGCGAGATATTGCCCTGCTCCAGGTAGCGCACACCCCCGTGCACCAGCTTGGTGCTGCGGCTGGAGGTACCCTTGCCGAAATCCTCGCGCTCAAGCAGCAGTGTGCGGTAGCCGCGCGCCGCCGCATCCACCGCCACGCCGGCCCCGGTCGCGCCGCCGCCGATGACCAAAACGTCCCACACACCTCCCGCGCGAACCTCGGCGAGCATGGCTTCGCGGTTCATCGGTTCCACCCCCGCGCCCGCTCCACCGCATCGCGCCAGCGCAGCTGCTTTTCCCGCATGGCGGCCCGGTCCGCGCGCGGTTCAAAGAT
>CAXTUV010000099.1:1436-8985 GCA_964247445.1 uncultured Acidobacteriaceae bacterium
GATCGTGTCCGGCTCGCGCGACCGCTCGATCTCGCCGAGCTCGGACCAGAACCCGGTGGCAAGCCCGGCCAGATAAGCCGCGCCCAACGCCGTGGTTTCCCCGCAGGCCGGACGCCGCACGGGTATGCCGCACAGGTCGGCCTGGAACTGCAAAAGCAGTTCATTCACGGCCGCGCCGCCGTCCACGCGCAGCTCCCGGAAGTCTCCGCCCGTGTCCCGCTCCATGGCTTCCATCACATCGGCAACCTGGAAGGCAATGCTTTCAAGCGCCGCCCTGGCGATATGGCCTTGCTCCGTGCCGCGCCCGAGGCCAATGATCATGCCGGCAGCGTGCGGGTCCCAATGGGGCGCGCCCAAGCCCGTGAAAGCCGGCACAAACACCACGCCGCCCGCGTCCGGTACACCCCGGGCCATCTCCTCGATCGCGGCCGAGGTCCGTCCGAACTGCATCTTGTCGCGCAGCCATTGCACCACCGCCCCGCCCACGAACACACTGCCTTCCAACGCATAGTGGAGCGCGCCGTCCGCCGCCGCCGCGATCGTCGTCAGAAGGCGCTCGTTCGAAAGCCGGAAATCGGAACCGATGTGCCGCAACAGAAAGCACCCCGTGCCGTAGGTATTTTTCGCCTCGCCCGGCCCGGTGCACAACTGGCCGAAAAGCGCCGCTTGCTGGTCGCCCGCGATGCCGGCAATCTCCAAGCCTTTGAGCGGATCAAGCTCCGCCGTGCCCAGCATCGCGCTTGAAGGCACAACCTGCGGCAGCATGGACTCCGGTACGCCGAACAGGCGCAGCAGCTCAGGATCCCAACGGTCCTCGACGATATTGTAAAGCAGCGTTCGGCTCGCATTGGTGCGGTCGGTGACGTGCTGTTTGCCGCCGGTCATCTGCCACACAAGCCAGGAGTCCACGGTGCCGAAGGCGAGCCGCCCAGCCTCGGCGGCCTTCCGCGCGCCGTCCACAGAATCCAGAATCCAGTGAATTTTGGTCGCTGAAAAGTACGGATCGAGCAGCAGGCCGGTTTTTCGCCGGATGGCGTCTTCCGCGCCTTCCGCGCGCAATCGCTCGCACTGCGCCGCACCCCGTCGGTCCTGCCAGACGATCGCGTTGTAAATAGGTTTGCCGGTCGCGCGCTCCCAAACCAGCGTCGTTTCGCGCTGGTTTGCGATGCCGAGCGCTTCCACCTTGCATCCTTGGGTCAGCGCCGCGGCTGCCGCATCAACTTGCGAACGCAGGATCGCGTAAGGATCCTGCTCGACCCAGCCCGCGCGCGGATACAGTTGCGCAAACTCCTGCTGGGCAAGCGCGCAGACCTGACCGGAGCGGCTGAAGACGATCGCACGCGAACTGGTCGTGCCCTGGTCGAGCGCCAAGATGCCGTGAGTCGCGCCGGTGTGCATCGCGGCCCCAGTAGACGCTCCGAAGTCGGCGGGCGTCAACCCGCTTGCCGGAGTCCGCCGACATCTGCCGGTAAGTTCTCGGTACGGGTCGGGCGCGGCGCATGGGTATGCAACCGGAGCAGGGCAGGGAACAAGCCCGGCAGGCGCGCGAGAGATGCGATGGAGCCACTTGTGACTGTAGGCCGGCTGCCCATGAACAACAGCATGTGAGACATGAGCCTAGGCACGCGCATGAGCTTCCGGTGTGCGTTTGCGTAGCCCGCGAGATCGCCCGAGGCCAGAGCCTGCCCGAGCGCCAATGCTTGCGCGAACCCGAGCGAAAGGCCGTCGCCGGTGATCGCGTCCACGCTGCCCGAAGCATCGCCGACCAGCGCGACCCGGCCCAGGACCGGAGAGCGCAGGGTGCGGTGGATGGTCATCGCACCGCGAGGCGTACTGCACGCGACCGCGCCATGCAGCTGGGCCTGCAACGCGGGAAAGCTTGCCAGGGCCCCTTCCATGCTGTCGACTTTCGCGTTCGCCACAATGGCGACGCCTATCTCCCGAGGGCCGACCGGCGTGACGTAGGCCTGCGCGCCGCGCGCCCAATGCACCTCGACAAACTCTGAAACCCGTGCCCGCGCGGCAAGCTGGAAGTGCTGCCGGAGTGCATATCGGCGCGACGCGACATTCTTTTGCTCAAAACCGCTCGCCTCGCGCACGGCGGACTGCATTCCGTCCGCCCCGACCAGCCATTGCGGATGCCGTTCGTCGCCGCCGCTCAGGCAGATGCGCCCGGTCGCGGCAAAGTCAAGAGCAGGGCGTGCCGTTTCGGCCTTGAAAAACACGCCGGAAGCTCGGGCGCGGGCGCGCAGCGCTTGGTGCAGGGCAGTGCGACGAACGCCAAAAGCGCGCGCGGCGAAGCGCGCCTCCGCGCGCTTGTTTCCATGAAGAAAAGCAATGCCGGCAAGAGGGCGGCCGTACTCCGCCGCGTCGATGCCGAGCGCGAGGAGCGAGGAAACGGCTCCCGGAAGCAGTCCTTCGCCGCAGCACTTGTCGATGTTGCCGGGTTGAGGTTCGGCGAGCTCGACCTGGGCCCCGGCTTGCGCCGCCGCGATGGCGCAGGCGAGACCGGCAGGCCCGCCTCCAATAATGAACACGTCGGGCTGCGGCATTTTGATGTCCTCGCAACTGCGACGCTCGAACGCTTACTGGGTTTCAAGCTCCCCGAGGAGCACCCGCGCCTTTGTGTTCAGGGTTTGCGCTCCGTCCAGGTCGCTCTCTTCAACGGCCTCGCGGGCACGCTTCAAGAACACTTGTACCTGTGAGCGCACCGCCTCCGCATCGTGATTGGCCGGCAGCTTCAGCTTGGTTAGTCGCACTTCAAGCGACTGCGTCTCCGCCAGCATCTTGGACCGGGCCGGCTGACTTTCTTCCGAGCCGGTGGAAAGCTGCCCGAGTGAAGGCGCGGTTTGCTCCACAACCGTGGAGTTATAGCTTTGGCCTGGTGTTCCCGGCGGGCTTGGCGCGACGCCGTCCACGCTTGCTGTCGATACAGTCGGTTCCGCTGTCGGCGGCGTTGCGGGTGCCGGGGGTGCGACCGCGCTCTCTTTCGGGGCAGGGGCGGAGGGTTGCGGTGCTTCGGCAACCGCCGGCTTGTTCTTGTGGAAGCGCTTGCGAGGCTTCTGCACGGCAACAGCAGGCGCGGGCGCGGGAAGTTCCGGCGCCGCGGCTTCTACTTTTCTCGGCTCGCTGTCGGGCGGTATGGACGGCAGCGGTGTGACCACTGTGATGGCTGACGGGCTGGCAGGCGCGGACGGGGTTTGTACCGGAGCTTGCGCCTGCTGCGGTACGGGCTCGGGCGACTGCCGGCGGCAGCCGCCGAGCATCGCCACCAGTGCCACGGCTGCGCTGATGAGAGCTCTTCTCGCCGGCATATTTATACGACCTCTCCGGCTGAGGTCGCCGCCGCGGGCACTTCGGGCGGGTTTTCTCGTTCGCCGCCGCGGCTCAACGGTAGGCGCAGCGTGAACTCCGTGCCGTGCCCCGGCTCCGACTCCACCTCGATAATGCCTGAATGCAGCTGCACGATGCGGTAGCACATGGCGAGGCCGATCCCGTTGCCGTCCTTTTTTGTCGTGAAGTACAGGTCGAAGATGCGCGGCAGCACTTCCCGCGCAATTCCCTCGCCGGTGTCCGCGATTGTGAGCACAGCCTGCCTTGCTTCTTCATGGAGACCGACGCGGAGCGTGCCACCCGCCGGCATCGCTTGCGCCCCGTTCAAAACAATGTTGAGAATGGCTTGCCGCAGCATATCAGCATCGACCTTGACGGGGATAGCTTTCCTAGGCAGGTGTGTAAAAAGCTGCACATCCTGCGCGGCGAACTCCGCCGAGGCAAGGACGAGCACGCCTTCCGTGATCTCGCGAAGGTCTTTCTCCTCCAGCTGTAATTCCATCGGCCTGGAGAAATCTACAAGCGTTTGCACCACGCGGTCCAACCGTTGGATTTCGCTTTGGATCACATTTAAGTGCCGCAGCGCCGGCGCTTCAGGCCCGCTCAGTTTCCCCTTCATCAGCTCCAAGTGGACGACGATCGCATTGATCGGATTCTTGACCTCATGGCCGACTCCGCCCGTTAAACGGCCGATCGCCGACAAACGGCGCGACAGTTCCAGCTCGCCCTCAATCTCCCGCACCGACTCGAGGTCGTGCAGCGTCAGCAAAGCTCCCAAGCTTTCACGGTCGTTGCCCTGACTGGGAATGATCTCCAAAGCAAGCTCCAAGCGCCGGCCGCTTTCGGTCGCCACTTCCACCTGGGGAATGGACGTGCGGCTTGCGAAAGCGTCGCGCACCATTCTACCCACTTTTGTCGATCGTGTGAAGATTTTACTCGCCTCAGCACCCAACATTTGTTCCCGGCCCGTCCCGAGAAAGCGCTCCACCGAGCTGGATACCAGCACCGCCCGCTGATCGCGCGTGAACAGCATCATGCCGTCGTGCAGGTTAGAAAGGATATGGTCCAGATTTTCCTTGAGTGCCGAGAACACCTCCTCGGTATTCCGCATACGCTCGCCGATGCGCTCGATCTTGGACGAAACCCGCAGGAGCGCGTCGTCGTTCAGGGTTCGCGGATGAGCATCCGCGGCTTCGGCATTCAAAACATCGAGCCGCCGGCTGATCTGCTCCAGCGGTGCCAGCGCGAGCGAGGCGATCAAGGCCGCCAACAACAGCGACAGCAACAAAGCCCCGACCGCATAGCTGAAACCGCGAAGGAACGAAGGGCGGAACACTTCAAGGAGAAAGCTGGTCCGCATGCCAATATGGACGGTAACAAACGGGGTCTTATTGCGCACCAGCGCGAGCGGCAAGTCATACACACGCGGCTTGCCGAAGATGATCGAAAACATCTTAAACGGCGAACGGGTGCGCAGCCGCCCATAATCGGGCCGGTAAGGGAAGGGCTGATTAGCCAGCGCCGGTTGCGAGCTTACCAACACGAGGCCGTTGGAGTCGGCGACCGTGACGTCAAAGACGGTAGGAGAGTAGCTGATGATGGAATCCATCAGCGAGGTGAGCGCGATGTCGCTGTTCAGCTGTCGGGCGACCTGCTGGCGAAAGAGCGCGGGCGGGTCTGAAGGATCAATCGTGCCGCGGTACACACCTTGCTCAATCGCTTGGCGGGTCGCGAAATGCACTTGGTGCGCGATGATGTCGGTGGAAGCGTAGTTCTGATCGATATACTGCCGGAGCAGACGCGCAAGGTACAGCACGGAAGTCGCGGCCACGAGCAGGAAAACCAGCCCGGTGACCGCGACAACTAATTTGGTCTTGAGACGCATCGCTCAGGGACAAGCCTACTGCCCTTGAGGCCCCGCGAACAACCTTTATTGCGCGTGCTGCTCTTTCTCGTTACCCGTCGCGCGCCGCAGGCGAATTTGCCCGTACTCTTTGAGCTTGTTGTGCAGGGTTTTCAGGCTGATGCCTAAAATCTCCGCCGCGCGGGTCTTGTTATTGTTCGTGCTCGCCAGGGTTTTAACGATCAGGAGCCGCTCGGCCTCATCCACCGTGGTGCCGACCTCGACTTTGACCGTGTTCGCGACCGATGCGTCGGCGGAAGACTCCACACCCCGCGTACCGAAGCCCGGCGGCAGGTGCTGTGCGCTTACCGGGTTTGATCCGCACAGGATGACCGCGCGCTCGATCGTATTGCGCAGCTCGCGCACATTGCCGGGCCAGTCATACTGCATCAGCCGTTGCAGCATGCCCGAGTCCACGCCCGGCACACTGCGGCCGTGCTTATCGTTCATGTCCTGAATCATGGCTTCGACAATCGCCGGGATGTCTTCCTTGTGCTCCCGCAGGGGCGGCATGTGGATGTTGAAGACATTGAGACGGTAGTACAGGTCGGCCCGCAGGTGGCCTGAGTCGACAGCCGCATCGGGATTTTTATTAGTCGCGGCCAGCACCCGCACATCCACCGGCGACTCAACCTTGGAGCCTAGCCTGCGCAGCTTCTTGTCTTCAAGCACGCGCAGCAGCTTGGCTTGCGTCGCAACCGGCATCTCGCCGATTTCATCCAGCAGCAGCGTTCCCTCCTCCGCCAGCTCGAAGCAGCCCGCCCGGCGCTCCAGCGCGCCCGTGTAAGCGCCCTTCTCATGGCCGAAGATTTCACTCTCAATAAGTGTTTCCGGAATGGCCGCGCAGTTCACCGCGACGAAAGGCTTCAGCTTGCGGGGGCTCAGCTCGTGAAGCGCGCGGGCCACCAACTCCTTGCCCGTGCCGCTTTCGCCGGTGATCAGTACAGACACATTGGAGGGTGCGACCTGCTCAATGAGCCCGAAGATGTCGCGCATCCGACGCGAGGAGCCGACCAGCGGACCGAGGATGCCGGTGTCGCGGAGCTTGCGCCGGGTCACCTCCAGTTGGCGCTCGGTGGCGCGCTTGTGCGTGGCATTCGAGAGCGTGGTGCGCAGGCGGGTCGGTTCCACCGGCTTTTGGATGAAGTCGTACGCGCCGATTTTCATCGCTTCCACAGCGAGCTCGATCGAACCCTGAGCGGTCAGCACGACGACCGTACAGTCGTTCTTGCCGGCTGACAACTGCTGAAGCAGCTCGAGCCCGTTCATGCGCGGCATTTTCAAATCGGTCACAATGATGCCCGGCTTCCACGGGCCGGCCTTTTCCAGCGCTTCCATGCCGTCCCCGGCCATCTCGGTTTCGTAGCCCCAGGAGGACACAAGCTCGGCAAGCCCATGCAGGGCATGGATCTCATCTTCCACAATCCTCACGCGTTCGGCTGTCGCCACTTGTTTACCGCTTTCCCTGTCGCTCGCCCGAGCGAACTTTAAGTTCCTTGTAAATATCTAACTGACCCCTGTATGCACTGATTTCGCGGCGGAGTCAAGCGGAAACCGCGCCGGACGGCAGTTACACTTACAAAATATGCTGCCCCTTGAAATCGACCCCGAAGCCTTGCTCTCTCTTCAACAGGGTACACAATCGCCGCCGTATGTCCTACTCGACGTGCGCGAACCCTGGGAGGTGGAGACCGCCTCCATCGCGGGCGC
The DNA here is from genome assembly GCA_964247445.1 of uncultured Acidobacteriaceae bacterium. GTDB lineage: Bacteria > Acidobacteriota > Terriglobia > Terriglobales > Acidobacteriaceae > EB88. The sequence continues at coordinate 8,383 of CAXTUV010000099.1, forward strand.
GCTGCTCATGCCGATGGGCGACATACCGGGCCGCGCCAACCAGGAGCTCGATCCGGAAGCCCGCATCATCGCGTTGTGCCACCACGGTGTACGCTCGCTCAATGTCGCCGCCTGGCTGCGGAACCAAGGCTTTGAGCAAGCACAGTCGCTCGCCGGCGGGATTGATGCCTGGTCCAGGCAGGTGGACCCATCCGTGGCGCGCTATTAGCGAAAGTTTTCAGTAACTTACCAAAGACTTAGGATGAAGCTCGATGTCGACCGCGCAAGAGTACGCCCGTGCACACCAAAGTGAATTTTTGGAAGGCTTGAAGGCACTGATTCGCATTCCCTCCATTTCAACCTTGCCCGCGCATGCGGCTGATGTACGGCGCGCCGCCGAGTCGCTTGCGGATGAGCTCCGAGCGCTCGGTATGGAGCATGTAGAGCTGGCGGATGTGCGGCCTGGCGGGCACCCGCTGGTGCTTGCCGACTGGATGCATGCGCCCGGCGCGCCCACGGTGCTGTGCTACGGCCATTACGACGTGCAGCCGCCCGATCCCCTGGACGAGAGGATGTCGCCCCCTTTTGAGCCGATTGAGCGTGACGGCAATCTCCACGCCCGCG
>CAXTUV010000100.1:0-8952 GCA_964247445.1 uncultured Acidobacteriaceae bacterium
GCCTAGACGATCAATAAGTATCTTGGCAGCGACTACGTGGTAGAGGCTTCGATCGGCCACATCATGGATTTGCCGAAAAGCAGGATCGGCGTTGACCTGACGAGCGGCAGCTTCGATCCGGAGCTCGAGGTCATCCCCGGCAAGGAGAAAGTTGTCGACCATCTGCGCAAGCTCGCCGGCAAAGCTGATCACGTGTATCTCGCGCCGGACCCGGACCGCGAAGGGGAAGCGATCGCGGCGCATCTGCAGACCATTCTCGGCTCGGTCGCCAAGGACAAGATCAGCCGCGTCACGTTTAATGAGATCACCCCGAAAGCAGTGAAAGCCGCTTTCGAGCGCGCGCGCAAGGTCGATTCCAATCTGGTGGACGCGCAGCAGACCCGCCGCGTGCTCGACCGGATTGTGGGTTATCAAATCTCACCGCTTCTCTGGGACAAAGTTCGCCGCGGCCTTTCCGCCGGCCGGGTCCAGCCTGTTGCCGTCCGCCTGATCGTGGAGCGCGAAAGCGAGATCAAGACCTTTAAGCCGGTCGAGTACTGGACCATCGGTGCCATGCTCCAGTCGCCCACCGCGACCGAGCGGGAACTGAAGGCCGGCACCGGACTGTTTGCGGCTCGGCTTTATGCAATTGATGGGGAACGGATTGCCGTTCAAACGGTAAGCCAGCCTGCGGTTCCGGAAGGCGAAGCAGCCCGCGCCATCCTGGCCGGGGCCGCCACGGCCGCTTGGAGTGTGCGGTCGGTGGAAAAAAAGGAGCGCAAACGTAACGCTCCGGCACCCTTCACCACCAGCAAGCTCCAGCAGGAAGCCGCAGGCAGGCTCGGCTTCGGCGTCAAGCAAACGATGGGCCTGGCCCAGCGCCTATACGAGGGCGTCGAGATCGGCAAGGATGGGGACGGCCAACCCAACATCATCGGCTTGATCACCTACATGCGTACCGACTCCACCCGCGTCTCGCCTGACGCCGTCACTGAGACACGTGAATGGATCGGCAGGGAACTCGGTCCACACTACCTGCCGGAGACCCCAAATTCCTTCAAGTCTAAGAAGGACGCGCAGGATGCCCACGAGGCTATCCGTCCTACGCACCCGGAGATGCACCCGGACTCCATGCAGGCTCATCTCAGCGACGCTGAGCTGCGACTTTATCGGCTTATCTGGCAGCGTTCGATTGCCTCGCAGATGCTTCCGGCCGTTTTCGATGTGACAACGGTCGAAATTGAGGCTAGGGCCGAAAAAACCTATAACTTCAGGCTGTCCGGCTCCGTGCTCAAGTTCGACGGTTTTCTGAAAGTCTATGAGGATGCCGACGAGGACGCCGAGGACAGCCAGAAGCTGCCTCCTCTCGAAGCCGGCCAGCAGTTGAGCTTGGCTACCCCCTCGCAGATGGAGGCCTGGACCCTGCGCCGGCTTGAAGCCAAGCGCGCGGAAGCTCGTCGTCAGTATGAGATGAAAAAGGCCAGACTCGAAGCCCGCGCCGAAGAGCAGGACCTTGATGAGCCCACCCTAAGCGCCATGATGGCTGAACTCCAGCCCCCTGCCGACGAACTCGAAACAACGCTCCAGGCGCGTACCGCCGTCGATGCAGTTCAGCGCTTCACCGAGCCGCCGGCTCGCTACTCCGAGGCATCGCTCGTCAAGGTGCTTGAGGAGCGCGGCATCGGCCGCCCCTCGACCTATGCAGCCATCATCAACACCATCCAGGAGCGGGAGTACGTCCAGAAGGTCGGCGGCAAAAAGAACGGCGGCTTTATCCCGACCGAGATCGGCACCGTCGTCGCGGACCTGCTGGTCAAGAACTTTCCTTACATCTTCGATACGCAGTACACCGCCCGGCTCGAAACCGAACTCGACGACATCGAGGATGGCAAGGAGCAGTGGACCGCGCTACTGAAGGGTTTCTACGGCCACCTGAAGGATGAGCTCACCCATGCGACCGAGCACATGGAAGATCTTAAGCGCATGGAAATTCCGACCGATCAGAGCTGCGATAACTGCGGCGCGCCGCTGGTGATGAAGTGGGGCAAGTTCGGGACGTTTTACGCTTGCAGCGCCTTTAACAAGAAGGTAAAAGGCAGCTGCACCTTTACCAAGGAAAACTACGACACCAAGCCGAACATGAACCTGCCGGAAGGCGAGTCCGAAGACAAGGAAGAGTTTTGCGAGTCGTGCGGGCGCCCGATGGTGCTGCGCAACGGACGCTTCGGGCCCTTTATGGCCTGCACCGGCTACAACGCCGACCCGCCCTGCAAGACGGTCCGGCGGCTGACTTCGAAGCAGCAGCAAAAGCCGGCCGTCCCGCTCGAGGAGTACTGCCCCAAGTGCGCCGCGCAGTTGGTGCTCCGCAACGGGCAGTATGGGGAGTTCATCTCCTGCTCGGCCTACCCCAAGTGCAAGTACATCAAGCAGGACACGATCGGAATGCACTGCCCCAAGTGCGCGACAGGTGAGGTCGTGCAGAAGAAGTCCCGGTTCGGGACGATGTTCTACTCCTGCACGAACTACCCCAAGTGCGACTTTACGGCGAACCACAAGCCGATCGCGCAAACCTGCCCGGAGTGCGCGAGCCCGTACCTGATGGAGAAGACGCTCAAGTCCGGCGTCTACCTGGTCTGCCCGAATAACCGCAAGAGCGTCGCCGCGGATGAAAGCAAGAAAAAAGGCCGCAAGAAAAAGGGCGACGAAGAGGGCGCGGCCTGCACGTTTACCGAGCGGCTGGGCGATGCTCCTTCCGCCGCGCCCGCTGTCGAAACCCGGGAAGCGGTCGCTGTATAAGCGACCTTCACTTCTGCTATGGTCCTGAAGGGAGATTCTCAGTCATGCCACGTGCTATTTGGAATGGAAAAGTCATCGCGGAAAGCGACGCGTTTGAAACAGTGGAGGGCAATGTGTACTTTCCAGAGTCCGCATTAAAGCGCGAATACTTGCGGCCGCGCTCGACCACACCGCACTGCCCCTGGAACGGGCAGGCCCGTTATTACTCCCTCGGGATCGATGGCCCAGACCATCCGGACGCGGCCTGGTACTACCCGGACCCCAAGCCGGCTGCACATAACGTCAAAAACCATGTGGCGTTTTGGCGTGGGGTGGAAGTAGAGAAGTAGGTGCAAAAGGCCGCTCCCGAGGGAGCGGCCTTTTGGTTTACATCTCCCGCGCTGTGTCCACGAATGCCTTGAGTTTGCGCGACCGCGACGGGTGCCGGAGCTTGCGCAGCGCTTTCGCCTCGATCTGCCGGATGCGCTCGCGCGTGACCTGGAAGCTCTGCCCCACCTCTTCGAGCGTGTGCTCGGAGCCATCCTCCAGGCCGAACCGCATTTTGATGACGCGCTCTTCCCGGGGGGTGAGCGTGCGCAGCACCTGCGAGGTGTACTCCTTCAGGTTCACGCTGATCACCGCGTCGGACGGCGAAACCGCCTGCCGATCCTCAATGAAATCGCCCAAGTGCGAATCTTCTTCCTCGCCGATCGGAGTTTCGAGCGAGATCGGCTCCTGCGCGATCTTGAGCACCTTGCGGACCTTCGCCACCGGGATATCCATCCGGCGCGCGATTTCCTCTGACGTGGGTTCGCGCCCAAGCTCCTGCACCAGCTGCCGCGAGGTTCGGATCAGCTTGTTGATGGTCTCGATCATGTGCACCGGGATACGAATCGTCCGAGCCTGATCCGCGATGGCGCGCGTGATCGCCTGGCGAATCCACCAGGTGGCATATGTCGAGAACTTATAGCCGCGCCGGTATTCAAATTTGTCCACCGCCTTCATCAGGCCGATGTTGCCTTCCTGGATCAGGTCGAGGAACTGGAGCCCACGGTTGGTGTACTTCTTCGCGATCGACACCACCAGCCGCAGATTGGCCTCGATCAGCTCGCGCTTGGCCTGCTCGGCATCCATGTCGCCCTGGATCATCTCGCGCTGGGTGCGCTTGATCTCCGCGAGCGGAACGCCGGTTTCTTCCTCCATCTTTTCAAGGTCGGTGCGGCAGTTCTTCTGCTGGCGGCGGTATTCCTTTTTGAGCTCCTCGGAGCGCGACGCTTCCAGCTTTTGATCGAGCGAGCGAATCTGCCGCTCCAGCGTCCGCATGGAATCAACCGACTTATTCACCTTGTCGAGCAACCGCTTACGCTCGCCGTTTGTGTATTTGAGCTCGCGGACAATGCGCGACACTTCCACACGTTCGCGCGCTGCCGACCAGCGCACCTTGCGGGCTTCCTTCAGCTTTGTCTTCGCGGCTTCGAGCGCGGGCAGTTTTTCCTCAAAGCCTTCGGCCTTCTTGACGTGGCGGTTCAGGGCCTCGATGCGCGTGGACGTCTGCTTCACGCGCGCCATCACGACCTCTTCGGTGACCTCTTCCTCATCGAAGACAACCACTTCCTTGATGTTGCGCACGCCGCGCTTCAGATCCTCGCCGAGCGCGACGATCTCGCGGACAACGATCGGTGAGCGCGAAATCGCCTTCATCACGCGCACCTGGCCGCGTTCGATGCGCTTCGCGATCTCCACTTCGCCCTCGCGGGTCAGCAGGGGCACGGTGCCCATCTCGCGCAGGTACATGCGGACGGGGTCGTTTGTCTTTTCGAGCGTCCCGGGGGTCAGGTCGAGCTCAACGCCCGAGCCTTCCTCGTCCTCGTCAAACTTGTCCCCGAACTTCGGGCCGCCGTCCAGGATGTCGATGCCCTGGCTGCTGATGGTGGTCATCAGGTCGTCCAGGTCGTCGGGTGAGTGAACGTCGCCTGGAATCAGGTCATTGACCTCGCCATAGGTGAGGTAGCCCTTTTCCTGGCCGGCGTCGATCAGGTTCTGGATGTCTTCTTCGTCGTTATCTTCTATCGCCAAGGCGCGCTCTCCGCGTATATTTCGGACGTTTCTGAAATTTCTTTAGCTTCACGCGCAAATCTTGGTCGAGAAGGGCCGCTGAGCGCTCAAGGCGCGGGGCCGGGCGCGGCATGCCAAAGATTTCCAGAATAGCAGCTATGATGCCCTCACAAGGGGTTCACGGGCTCAACAGCGAGCATCATGTTTTGCTGGTCCGTTCTGTATTGGATGTGATACTCAGGATTTTGTTTCGCGTCCGTTCGCTGCCGGCTTCCATGGAACAGCTTTTTCGGTAAAAAATTCTTCTTTCGGCGGCGCTCAGGAGCTTTGCTCGAATGGTGCGTACCAGACGCAGGTGATGAGACCGCCGCGCACCTCATGCAGTAGCACGGCTTCAAGCGCCGGCTGCCCCTCGCCGGAAACGACCTGACGGTCCAGCACGAACGGCCCGACGGCGGCGCGCTCGATCGACTCGCAGCGGACCGTCGGGCGAGCCGCAAAAAACTGCGTGTAAAAGGCGCGCATGCTTTCGCGGCTGTCGAGCAGGACCCGCCCTCCCAGCTGACCGAAGGTCGCCTCGGGGGTGAACAGGGCAAGGTACGCATCCAGGTCGTGCGCGTTATAAGCGTCAACAGTCGCTTTGACCACGTCGGCTGGGCTGGGCATGGCTAATGGATGTCGAAAGCGGGGTAGACTGCTGCCCATGGCGGACGGAAACGCGCGGGCAATCGCGCTGCTGCGGATCGGGGTGGGTCTCCTGTTCCTGACATTCGGTGAGTACAAGGTGTTCGGCACGGCATTTACGCTTGGCGGCGGCTTCCAGTCCGGCGTGCGCGGCTTCCTGGACAGCGGCGGCACCTACCCGTTCATGGTGCCCGTTCTGCGGGGTGTGCTGGCGCACTTCGGTACACCAATGGCTTTCGCGGTGGCCTGGGGTGAGTTTTTGATTGGGCTCTCACTGACGCTGGGTGTTTTGTCGCGGGTGGCCAGCAGCTTCGGCGCGCTGCTGATGGCGGCGATGTGGCTTTCAGGCGGTTGGCCGGGCGCGCACCCAGCTTTTTGGCGGTACTGGGGCGCGTCGCTGGAATGGTCCGTGTTCTTTCTATGCTTCCTGGTGCTGATGGCGGGCCGGCCTGAACAGTGCTGGGCGGTTCGAGTGCCCCGCAAACCTCAGCCGGCATAGGCCAGAGATGCCGGCGGCTCCGCAGTTTCCAAGGCTTGCAGGGCTCCGGCGAAAGTGGTCACAGCCCGGTTTGGGGATGCGCCGTTGTCTTGCGGGTTGCTCATGCCGAGCCGCAGTGCAAGCAGGTCGGGTTCGGTTGTGCCACGCCACAGGGCCACCGTGATGGGGTTGCGCGGCAGCTCCGCGTACAGGCGCAGGTACAGGGCACGGGCCGAGGCAAAGGCAAACGGCGGCAACGCGGAGATGTACACAGCGGTCGTGGGGTCGGCGGCCAAGCGATGCAGCAGCTCCGGAGTCAGGGCGGACGGAGGCAGCAGCAGGGTTTTATGGCCGGCCTTTTCGAGCAATTGCGCAAGCATCGCGGCCGCGATCTCATCGGCTTGGTCAAGCGCCGGAATGCACACCGCCGGGGGGCCTAGGCGGGCATGAGGCTCGCGCTCGGCAAAGGGCAGGGCCGAAGCCGCGGCTTGCGGAGTGGTCACCCCGTGGATGGTCAGCTCGGCCACAAGCTCAGCAATGGAGTTCAGGATGAAGGAAGCTTGCTGTTCGGAAAGGATGCCCTTGTGCCGGTCGGACTCGGCAAGCGCGAGCGCGGGCAGGAGCACCTGTTCATACAGGGCGAGGGTGGGGTTGCGCACGGGCGGCTGCTTGCCCCGATACGGACTTAGGTCGGCAAAGCCGCTGCGGCGGCGGCGTTCCCCTGGGTCTTGGTTTGTGGGAGCCGTCCTCGGCTTGCCGCGGCGGCTCGCGCGGGCTGCCGGCTCCGGCTCAGTGAACTGCCGGAGGTAGCGTTCGGCGATCAGCCGCGCTTCAGCCGAATCCGTGGCAAGCATCCGTTCGTAGAAAGCCGCTTCCGGTGCCAGCGCCGCGTCATCGCCCAGCAGGATGTGAAGAAACGACAGCTGCGGCAGAGTACGCCCCAGCACAATCAGGCAGGCCGTGAGCGGGGTCGAAAGCGCTAAACCGGGCCACCCCCACAGCAGCAACCAGAAGACCGCCATGGTCAGCAGGCCGATCTCCGAGATGCCGGTGTGCGCGCCGTACAGCCGAGGCTCCAGGATATTGGCGACCAGGATTTCAAGCAGGGCGAGGAAGGCGAGGGTGCATCCTGCCTGCCAAAACCCTGGAAAATAGATCAGCGCGAACATGGCCGGCAGTGCGCCGCCGATCACCGTCCCGGCGTAGGGAATCGTCCGCAGGAGTGCGAACAACGCGCCCCACAGCACGGCATACGGCAGGCCGATGGCGTAAAGCGTCGCGCCGAACACCAGACCGAAACCGGCATTGACCAGCACATTCGCGATCAGGTAGCGCGAGATGCGCGCCGCCGCGTCATCGAGCGCGTTGGAAACCAAATGGATGCGCCCGATGCCGGCGAGGAGAAGAAGGCGGCTGCGGAGATTTTCTCGCTTGAGCAGCATGTACGTGGTGAAGATGAGCACCATGCCCGCGATGCCGAACGGCGCGAGCACGGGCCGGGCAAACGCCCGCAGCGCCGCGAACTCCGAAGGCGGCGGCTGGATCACGATGACCGGCGTAGGCTCCGGCATGCCCTGCGCCTTAGCCGCTTCGGCGACGCGGCGGGCTCGGCTGGTCGCCCGGCCGGGTTCTAGTTGTACTTCCCGCGCGGGTTCGGGCAGGAACTCGCGTGACAGGCCCTCAATGGAAGTAAAGGCCTGGCCGAGCGCGCTGTTCGCCGGAACGTGAGTCCGGGCAAGCTTGACGCGAATGTTGGGCGCATGGCTGGGCAGGTCGTTGACTGCGGTTAGAAGCTGGTTCGCGCCGAGGTAAACCGCCCCGCCCAGCAGCGCGCTGGCCCCAGCCAGGACGAGGAGCGTCGCCGGGGCTCGCCGAAAGCGCAGCCGCTCCAGGCGGGCGACCGCCGGCGCAAGAAGAAAAGCGAGCGTCAGGGCGAACGCAAGCGGGATCAGCAGAGGACGGGCAAAGTATAAGACCGCAAGCAGAAAAGCGGTCAGCAGGAGGGGCTCGCGGGTCAGCAGCGAACCGGCCCGGGGGAGGGCGCGTTGTGTTTTTCGAACTGGAAAAGACGCGCTCACAGCGTCATGGTACCGGGAAGGCCGGAAATTTCCGAGTTACCAAGGTGCTGCCCGCGCCGGGCGGCTACATGTTGGTCTGCCCGGCGCGCATCTGCTCGTTAAAAGCCGGCTTAAGCGTCCCGAGCGCTCCGGTCAGCTCGGCGCGGAACTCAGGCTCCCGGGCCAACAAAGGAGAAGCAGCGGCACCGTAGCCTGCTTCGTCGAGCAAAACGAGCCCGGCGGCGGCGAGCGCACGGGCGTCCGCCAGGAGATCCCCAGGCCCGCAGTTCAAGTATTGGGCATCGCGCGGGTCGGTGAGCCAAACCGGCGCGCCGCCGCCGTGGACTGCCGACAACCAAAACGCCTTGCGCGCAAGGAACTGCTGCCGCAACTCGGGCGTGGAGTCGGAAAACTGAAAGCGGTTCTGCCACCGGGAGTAGAAGCGGGTCGTCACCGGCACCGGCTGGCGATTGCCGCTCTTCACCAGCTCCAGCTGGCCGTAGTCGAATGTGCGGCGGATTGCGTTGTAGACCAAATCCTCGGCGTAAGGCTGCTCGGGGGCGGGCAGGATTTCAACAAAGGTCACCGTCATGCTCGCGGAAATCCTGGCGTGGAGCGGCGAGTCCGCGCCGTCGGCCAGCTGGGCGGTTCCGTGAACGATGTATGTGTCGGCACCCGAAGTGGACCGGTGAAACGGCCAAGCAAAACCGGAAAGCCGCAAAGGAAGCCCGGCGGCGGTGACGTACAAGTCGGGATGCGGGTTGCGCAAGCGGCCCTCGAGCGCGTGGAAGTAAGTTTGCAGGCCGTGGAGCAACGGGGTGGTCGCCGGCTCAAAACCCTCGCTCACCTCCACAAACAGCGGCGCGTCCGCCTTAAAGCGGAGCCGCGCGGTGGGCGAGCCGTGAAAGTCGCTGCCGCTGGAAA
>CAXTUV010000101.1:0-8921 GCA_964247445.1 uncultured Acidobacteriaceae bacterium
AGCAGCGCGCACATCGCGGCAAGCGCCGCGGCTTCCGTGGTCAAAGTTCCGCGTCCTGCCCAAAGTGCAAGCACCACGGCCGCCCCGCCTTTTGCCGCGTCCAGCAGAAAGGTAAGTGCCCCCAACCCTTTCGCGCCCGAGCGGACCACGTTGGTCGCCCCGATATTGCCGGAGCCGGTCGCGCGAATGTCCTGCTTGCGAAACGCCCGGACCAGCAGATAGCCCCACGGAATGGAGCCCAGGAGGTAAGCGGCCGCAGCGATGGAGAGGAACCGGAGCGCATCCATGGCGATTTGAGTGTATAGCAACGGAACGCGGGCTTTGAGGCCGTCAATCGCGCCCGAGCACCGGAGGCTAGAATCCTATTCAGCATAAACCCCGGAAAGGACTGACTCTGCCCGACCTGCTCGATCCCGCATGCCTTCGCCGGCAGTACCCTCTGGAGCGGTATGCCGCCGTCGGGGACGGGCGTACGCTTGCTTTGGTTGGCCCGGACGGCGCGGTGGCGTGGTGGTGCGTACCCGACCTCGACTCGGACCCGTTGTTCGACTCCCTTCTTGACGAGCAAAACGGCGTCTTTTTCTCGCTTCAGCCATCGGAGCCTTTTCAGGTAAAGCGCCGCTACCGCCCGAACAGCAACGTGCTCGAAACTGTGTTTACGACCGTGAACGGGCAGGTGCGCGTGACCGAAAGCATGAACTCGAGCCTGGCCGGACGCTTGCCCTGGTGCGAACTGGCGCGGCGCGTGGAGGGCCTGAGCGGGATAGTGCCGATGGAAGCGCGGGTGGTGTTCGGGACGTTGGCCGACAGCGTATCGCCCTGGCTGCAGCCGAACCCGAACGGGTCTGTCTTTCATGTCGGGCCGATGCTGGGCATGCTGCGCATGGACTCCTGCTTCCGGATCGTGGAGGAAGGGGATCGCTCGATTATTGCGCGGGCGGAGATCCACGCGGGCGACCGCGCGATGATCGCCATGGTGGCGGGCGCGAAGCAGCCTCTCGGCGCACCGTCGCTTCAGGATATCGATAAGCGAGTCGATCCGAGCGACCAGGCTTGGCAGGCTTGGGCTGAAGGGTTGAAGTATGACGGCCCGTTCGGCGAAGAAGTACGTCGGAGTGCCCTCATCTTGAAGCTGCTGTTGTTTTCCCCTTCAGGCGCGATCGCCGCCGCCGGAACTACTTCGCTGCCCGAAAAACTGGGAGCCCCTAAGAACTTCGATTACCGCTATGCCTGGGTGCGCGACGCGAGTTACACGCTGGATGTTTTCACCCGGCTCGGGCAGGTGCCCGAAAATCAAGCCGCCTTGGCCTGGCTGCTGGAGCGGCTCGGCGCGGAAGGCGCGAAGCCCTGCTATCGCCTGAATGGCGGCCCCGTGCCCGCAGTGGAGGTCCTAGATCTGCCCGGCTATAAAGATTCACGGCCTGTGCTGCGCGGCAACCTGGCGGGCGCGCAGCACCAGCACGGTGTCTACGGCGACATCTTCCAAGCGGTCGGGCTTTTTGTCGGCGCGGGCAATGTGCTCGACCAGAAAAGTACCGAAACGCTCGCGAACCTTGCCGACGAGTGCGCCGACTGTTGGCGCTTAAAGGACCACGGAATTTGGGAGCTCGAAGAGCCCGAGCACTTCACCATGTCCAAGATCAGTGCCTGGCAGGCCCTGACCCGCGCCGCGCAGCTGGCTGAGCAGGGCCACCTGCCAACCACCTGCCTCGCCCGTTGGCAGCGCGAGCGGGGCCGCATCGCTGCCTGGGTGAAGGAGCACTGCTGGTGCGCGGAGAAACAGGCCTACACCCTCCACGGCGGGACGGACCGCCTGGACGCCTCGCTGGTGCTTGCGGTGCGCTGGGGATTTGACGGGCGAGACAGGCTGAGTGCGACTTGCGATGCCGTCCGGCGTGAGCTGGGGCACGGGCCTTGGCTGTACCGGTACTCCGGCGCGGAGAAGGAAGAAGGTGCGTTTCTCGCCTGCACATTTTGGCTCGTGCAGGCATATGCGGAGTTGGGCCGCCGGGCCGAGGCGGAAGCTCTCCTAGGTGAAGCAGTCCGCAAGCTGCCTTCGGAAACCGGCGTGCTGAGCGAGATGATCGACCCCGAAAATGGTGAGGCCCTGGGCAATCTGCCGCAGGGCCTCAGCCACCTAGCGCTGGTGCACGCCGTGCTTTCGCTCTATCCCGCCGAGAACAGCTAAGCGAGCGGCGGCACGTTGATCTGCTGGCCGGCATGAATTTTATTCGGGTCCGCGATGCCGTTTGCTTCCGCGATCTTGCCGTAGTGGTTGGCCGAGCCATAGAAGTACTGGCTGATCTTGGACAAGTTCTCGCCGGACTGAATGGTGTACGCCTGCTCGGCACCGCCGGTGGTGCCGATTTCATGATGCAAGTCGGAGTAGGTCGGGTCCGACTGCTTAATCGCGTCCCACATGCGGTTTGCGATGACGGTGGACGGCACCGTGCCGCGTACCAGGAGCTTGTCGCCGTCCAAGCCGACCTCCTGGAGTTGCGCGCCCTGCGGCGCGAAGTGCTGAAACATCTGGAGAACGGGAGCGTACTTCTGCTTCAGCTGTTCTAGGTCAGCCATGATTGTCCTTTCTTGTTGTTAGAAAAGTTTGCCGAGCAAACCACCCAGGCCGCCCGCGCTGCCCGCCTGCTCCGGCAGCTGGCCTGAACCTTGGGACAGGTGCGACATCAGCATGGGCAGCGCGACGGCAAGCGCCATCTTGGCCATCTCGGGATTGATGCCTGCGTGCTGTGCCACCGCTTGGACATTCCCCTGCCCCATGCCTTGCTCCACCTGCTCCGGATTCAACGTTTGCGGCTGCTGGCCCGGCTGCGTGTTCATCCAGTTGTCCACGTGCCCGCCCATGCCGTTCGACCGGAACTGATCCGCCAAGCCGTTCAGCCCGCCCGGCTGTGAGCCGAAGTGCTGCATCAACCCTTGCACTACGGACTGGTGCTGCTCCGGCGAGGCTTGGCCCATGCCGGAGCCCGCAAACGATGAAAGCATTCCCATCAAACCCATCTTGTATCCCCTTTTCGTAGTGGGATGCTAAATCCGCGCCCAAGCCGCCCGCCCTCACGCGCTAGCTTGCCCCACCGTTTACCGCCTTACGCAACAGGCGCTTCCGCACCAGGTCGAGTGCCGCCTGTCCGGCGAACTGCCGGATGCGCTCGCGATCACCTTGAAACCGCTTTTCCTCGACGTCGGTTTCGACCCCGTCGGAAACCGCGATATACACCAAGCCCCCGGGTTTCTCATCCGTGCCGCCGTCCGGCCCGGCGATGCCTGTGATGCCGAGTCCCAAGGTGCTGCCGGTTTCGCCGCGAATGCCGGTCGCGAGCGCCGAAGCCACATCGCGGCTCACAGCGCCGTTGGCTGCGATCACCTGCGGCGGCACGCCGGCGAACAGTGTTTTCAGTTCATTTGAGTACACGACCGCCCCGCCCACGAACGCCCGCGAGGAACCCGCAATGCTGGTAAGCCGCTGCGCGATTAACCCGCCCGTGCAGCTTTCGGCGACCGACAGGGTAGCCCCGGCCAGCTCCAGGTGATTGAGCACGATGCGCTCCAGGGTTTCGCCTTGCGTCGAGTACAGAACCTCCTCGAGCTCGGCTTCGATCGCGTCGGCCAGCGTATCTACCCGGGCTTGCGCCTGCTCGAGCGTCGGCTTGGTGCAGATCAGGTTGAGCTGGATATCGCCCAAGTGCGCCAGGATCGTGGTTTCCACATCGGTAAACCGTTTGTATATGGGAGCAATCCGCGCGTCGCAGGTCGACTCGCCGATCATGGCGGCTTTTAAGGTGCGGGTTGCGAAAAAGCGCTGCGGAATGGCTTCAGTTAGGCGAGGGGTCACCTCGGCATCCCACATGGGCTTAAGCTCGCCCGGCGGCCCGGGCAGCAACACCACGAGCTTGCGGTGCGTTTTGTATTCGGTGTCGAGCCACTGCCCCGGCGCGGTGCCGGTCGAGTTCGGCAGCGGCTCCGCCCCTTCCAGCACATCGCCCTGCTTTGTATTGTTTTCGGTGATCGCGATGCGACGGGCGGCGAATCGCGCATACAGGTTCGCGACGATCTCCTGGTTGCGCTTGAGGCGCAGCCCCAGCGCTTCAGCCGCCGACTCGCGCGTAAGGTCGTCCTCGGTCGGCCCGAGCCCGCCCATGATGACCACGATGTCGGCCCGATCCAGCGCCTGTCGGATCGCGGTGACGAGGTGTTCGCGGCGATCGCCGACGATAATTTTGGTGGAAATGCGTACGCCCAGCTCGTTCAACTTGCCAGTCAGGTAGAGCGAGTTGGTGTCCTGCCGGTACGGCGTCAGCAGTTCGGAGCCGACCGCAATAATGTCACAGTTCATTCTTAGGACTGTAGATGAATTGCGGTGCCGCTGTGTACTGGGGTGGTTCCGGGCGGCTTGGGTTTCTCGAAGCCAGTTCAGTGCGGGAGTTTAAGCGCGTCACGAAATCACAGCAGATTCATGCCGAGAAAGCGGGCCGTCACGACAGCAACTCCGCAAACGCCCGTGCCGAAATGATTCTTGCTTCGCCATGGCGAAGCAGGGCGAGCAGGCCGCTTCTATCGCCGGTGACCACGCAATCAGCCTTGCCGGCCTCAGCCGTCGCGAGCAGGAAATCGTTGCTCGGGTCAAATGAGCGCTTGACGCGCGGCAGTGGTGACACGGGCTCGGCGAGCCGGCGCAAATTGTTGACCAAGCGGCCGGCATGATGCGGCCGGATGCGTACGGCGAGTGCGGGCTTGGCGAGGGTGCGGCGAAGCTCGTCCATTTGGGGCTCAGAAACTAAGAGAATGAACTCGCCTTTGTGCCAAGCGCGGTAGATCGCGCCCGGCACCCCGGAAGGCACGAGCAACGCCGAAATCAAAATATTGGTGTCAAGGATGACACGCACAGCCTATGCTTCGCGGGACCGCATGCCCGGCGCGCTCCCGCCCAGTGCTCGAACCTCATGCGCTGCCACATCAATTTCCGACTGGACAAGCTCCGGGTCGACGTCACAATTCCGGGCTTGAATGTCGGCGACTGTACGGTGAAAGACCGCGGCGATCACCGCCTGCTCGACAAAGCGTGACAGGTCACCTTTCTTCCCGCCTTGGCTTCCGAGTAGCGAGCGCAGAGCGAGATCAGTTTCGGGCGAGACCTTGATGCTCCAGCGAACCGTAGTGTCTTGAACCAGCATGACTTTTTTAAATGCTTATGTGCATAAACACACAACTATCCCCTGCTCTTTCACCAGGAAAATACCTGATTTGCAATTGAATTTGAAGCGGTTTAAAACAGCCGCAATCCTTCCACCCCCAGCGGCAGCGTAAACAGCGCCCCGGAGGTCGCCACCACAGCATCTCCCGCCGTGCAGGAATGCGAGCCCCGCGATGCCGCTTCCCGCGGCGACCAGGTCGGCCTTTCCGTCGGGCGAGATCTGCACAATGCCGCGCCGGCCGTGAAACGAAGCCGCGGTATACACATTGCCGGCGATGTCGAGCGCCATACCCTGCGGCCGGCCCAGCCCGCGGCAGTGCACCGTTGGCGTGCCGTCCGCGCCGATGGCATACACAGCGTCATAGCTGGAGGTGGTGGGCCCGGCGACAAACAGCCGGTCATCCTGCCCGAATGCCAGGTGGTAGGCCGCGATTGAGGGTTCGAGCGTTGCGTACACAAATGTTTGCCGGTCCGGCGAGATTTTGAAGATGGTCCCCGAGCGGTCGCCGACATACAAGTTGCCGGCGCTGTCGAACGTGAGCCCGGTGGCGATACCCATCCCTTCGGTGAACAGCGAGACCGCCCCAGCGGGCGACACACGGTGTACCGTGCCGTCGTTGCGGGAGGACACGTATAGGTAGCCGTCCGGACCCATGGCAAGCCCGGTTGCGTTAATAATGCCGGTCACAAACGGCTTGGCTTCGCCCGAAGGCGTGATGCGAAACACCGACACCGGCGTTTCCTGCCCGCGCGGGCCGGACAAGGTCGCATAGATGTTGCCGAGCCCATCTACCGCCGGGTTCGCGACCTGATGGACACCGGTGGCGAGCAAGTCCCCAATATCGATGGGAATGCTGTTGCTTTCTTCGCCGTTGCGGAGAATGCGCAGCAGGCCTGGTTCGCCCTCGTCCGGCACGCGGAGCACCAGCCGCTCCTCTCGGCTCAGCAGGACATTGGCCGCCAGTTTGCCCAGCATCGCGACGGGCAGGCGACCGGCGACCGGCGACAAGCCGGACCCGTGGGCGTGCAACTCACCGCCGGGCAGTGAGGCAATAGGGTGGACATTCGTGATGCGGGGCGTGGAAGACGAACTTGCGGCAGTTTCGGGCATGGCTCTTCTACTTTAGGGCAGTTGCTACGTCGGCGTCGGTACGCTCGGTCTTATCGCTCGCGGTACACGCACATGGGGAACGAAGGTGAGTGCTCACCCGGCCGCGGCTACCACCAATGGGTGATCACCGCGCCCACAAGCAGCGCGTACAGCCCTGCCATCACGTCATCCACCACAATGCCGGTTCCGCCATGGAGGCGTTCAAGACGGCGTACCGGCGGAGGTTTCAGGACGTCGAAGAAGCGGAACAGCGTGAGCCCGAGCAGCGCGTGCGCCCAGCCCGCGCGGCCGTAGCCGCAAAACGGCAGCAGGGCGATCCACTGCCCGGCTGCCTCATCGATAACAATATGGCCGGGGTCTTGACGGCCGGACTCGGCTTCCACGATCGATGCGGCGGGAATGCCGGCCACAACGGCAAGCAGGGCGGCCAGCAGCGTCACCGCGCGCAAGGCGGGCGGCGTCGGCTCCACGGCCCAGTTGAACAAGAGCCACAAAAGCACTGCGGCCAGCGAGCCCCAGGTGCCCGGCCCCGGTTTAAGGAAGCCTGCTCCAAAGAACGTCGCCACCGCCCACGCCCAAGGGGTGCGCGGGGGCTGCGGCATGGCGTCCAGCCCTAACGGCGCGTCAGCCATTGCCGCTCGTCTTGCGATCGCGCAAGCCTTCCAGTTCGTCCAGCAGCTCCGGGTCATGCACGGGCGAGGAGATGCGGTACTCTTCGCTCGCCCATTTGCCGAGGTCGATCACGCGGCAGCGGTCCGAGCAGAATGGGAACTCCGGGTCTTTCGCTGTCACCAGAGTCCGGCAGGTCGGGCAGCAAAGTACCTTCTTAACAGCGGCCATAGGCTAGAGCACCCGCGCCACGACGTCATAGTCGTGTGCTTCCGTGATTTCGCAAGTGTAAAAGCCGCCGGGCGCGAGCGCCTCATGCGGTCCGAAATCGTTCAGGTACAGCTTGCCGTCGATCTCCGGGGCGTGGAGGGCAGAGCGGCCTTCCCACAGCAGGGGCGTTTCCTCGCTCGGACCTTCAACCAACACTTCAAGGGTGCGCCCGACCCAAGTCTGTTTACCCTCGCGCGAGATGCCCGCTTGCAGCTTCATCAGCGAGCGGCGGCGAGCTTCGGCCGTCCTGCGCGAGATTTGATCTTCATAGCCGAATGCTTGGGCACCTTCCTCATTGGAATACGCGAACGCTCCCATCCAGTCGAACTGCGCCGCGCGTACAAATTGCTTCAGTTCCGCGAACTCTGCCTCTGTCTCACCGGGGAAGCCGACGATGAACCCGGTCCGGACCACCAAACCAGGCACAGCGGCGCGCGCTTTTTCCAGAGTGCGGAGGAAGATGTCAGCCCCACCGCCGCGGCGCATGCGCTTCAGCACCGTGGGCGAGGCGTGCTGCAAGGGGATGTCAAGGTACGGGCAGATTTTTGGGTACGCCGCCATCACCGCGAGCAGGCGGCTCGTGATGCGGTTCGGATAGGTGTACAGGAAGCGCAGCCACTGGAGACCTTCGATTGCAGCAAGCCGCTCCAGCAAAGCCGCGAGCCCGTCGCGCAGGCCGAAGTCCTCGCCGTAGCAGGTCGTGTCCTGGCCGATGAGCGTGATCTCGCGAACGCCGCTTGCGACCAGGCGTTCCGCTTCCGCGACGATTGACGCAAGCTGTCGCGAGCGGAACTTGCCCCGCAAGTTGGGGATAACGCAGAACGTGCAAGGGTGGTCGCAGCCTTCGGCAATTTTGATGTAGGCGGAAACGCGGCCGGTCGCAAGCAGGCGCGGCGTTTCATCCGAGTACAAATACGTTGGCAGGGCTGCCGAAGCCCCGTCCCACTCGGCGCGTGTGAAACGGCCCTGGCTTTCGCGCAGGTCGCCCTCGGCCCGCGAGCTCAGAACGGTTTCGGCGGCAGGCTTCACGGTGGCCTGACCCGACAGGATCGTAAACGGCGAAGGCGCTTGCGGTCGGGGGCTTAGTCCGGCTGCGGTGAGAATCGCTTCCAGCTCCCCGGTACCGACAACCGCGTCCACCTCTGGAATATTGCGCCGAATCTCGTCTCGGTAGCGCTCGACCAGGCAGCCGGTCACCACCAGGCGCTTGGCCCGTCCGCCAGTCTTCAGCGCGGCCATTTCCAGAATGGCGTCGACCGATTCTTGCTTGGCCGCGTCAATGAATGAGCACGTATTTACAACCAGGACATCGGCTTCTACTGTATCGCGGGTCAGTTCCGCGCCGCCCGCCGCGAGCATGCCCATCATGACTTCGCTATCGACCAAGTTTTTGGGGCAGCCAAGCGAAACAAAACCTACCTTCGTGGGACGGGGCATGGCGGGTACGGCACCGGCTGCCGGTTGGGGCGGAACGAGCGCGTCCGGTAGCTCAAATGTGGAGTGCACTGTAAGATTCTAGCCGATTGTTCGGGAGTGTTCGGGCCATGCGAAGTGAAGGATGGACGCGCCGCAAGCTGCTGGGCACGGCAGCTTGCCTGCCGCACCTGCTTCTGGAAGAGAAAAAGCAGGCCCGGAGCGGGCACATCCGGCAGTCAGTCGCGCGATGGTGCTTTGCATCCTGGCCGTTGCCCGTGCTGTGCGAGCATGCGCGCGGTCTAGGGC
>CAXTUV010000102.1:0-8814 GCA_964247445.1 uncultured Acidobacteriaceae bacterium
CTCTACCCCCTACCCGCAACCCTCGCCGTTCCGCTTGAGCGCTTCCTCGCCGCCATGGCGCACGAGCAGGCCGCCTCGCCCCACACCTTGCGGGCGTACCGGCGCGAGCTCGGCGACTTTGCCCGGTTTCTCGCCTGGGAGCAGGGGCTTAGCGGGCCGGAAGCCCTGACGCACACGCACATCTCGGCGTATCTCCAGGTGCTGTACGGACGGGGTCTCGCCAAACCTTCCATCGCCCGCGCGCTCGCGGCGATCCGTTCGTGGTGCAAGGCTTTGGCGCGCGACAGGGTGCTCGCGCATAACCCGGCGGCTCTGGTCGGCTCGCCGCGCCTCCCCCGCCGCCTGCCGCATGTCCCCACCGCCGAGGAGCTTGCCGCTGCGATGGACGCGCCCGAAACCGCCGCCGCCGCTGCCTGGCCGGAGCGCGACGCGCTTATCTTGGAGCTCCTGTACGGCTGCGGCCTGCGCAATGCGGAGCTCGCCGCACTCGACCTCGCCGACATCGATCCGGCGGCAGAGCTGCTGCGGGTGCGGGGCAAGCGCCGCAAGGAGCGGTATGTACCATTGGGGGCGGCTACAGCCGGGGCGCTCGCGCGGTATTTACCGACGCGGAAAGCGGTGCTGGCCAAGGCGCACCTGCCTTTTGGGAAGTCGGGACCACTCTTGATTCCGCTCTATACCGCTCCGCACATGCGCGCCGCAAATCATGTTCCCCGGCTTACGACTCGGTCCATCGGACGCATCCTGAAAGCGCTCGCCGTTGCCGGAGGGCTTCCGGCTGAAACGCACCCTCACACCCTGCGCCATGCCTTCGGCACGCACCTGCTCGAAGAAGGGGCTGATTTGCGCGCCATCCAAGAACTGCTCGGCCACGCCCGGCTCTCGACGACCGAGCGGTATACACACCTGACCCTGGGCCAAGTGGCGGCAGTGTACGACCGGACGCATCCGCGGGCGAAGTGATCGGGTTGGGCGGAAGCAGTACGGCACCGCACAAATAAGATGTTCCACATCTTGCTTTTGCGATCTGGGCGGCATGCAGTCAGCCCGCTCGGGTATGCTTGGGCGTCCCGCAAATGCCCGCAAAGGACGCCCGCCATGGTCCGTATCTCCGCCTTCCTGCTTGCCGCGCTCGCTTGGGGAGCGGCGGCGCAAACCGCGCCCGTGCCGCAAGCCGACACCTCGACCGTGACAGCCGACGGTACCGCCCACATTACCCGCGTAATATCGCTGCCGACCGACCTGAGCCCGGAAGCGCGCGCGGCGCTGGCCAAGCCGGGGGACGATCAGACCGGGCTCGACCCGGATGTAGTGCGTCGCCGTGCCGCCACGCAGAAGTGGCAGGATGGGGCGGGGAAGCAGTCCGCGGCGGTGTACCCGGTCAAGATCACGGAGTCGACGATGGGCGGGGTGCCCGTCCGCGTGATTGAGCCCATTCCACAGGAAAATCTTGGTCCGGTTTCGCATCAAAACACAAATTTTGATCCTCTTCACTCGTCGGCTTTGCCCACTTTGCATGCGCACTGCGTGAGCAGCGGGACGTATTCGGATCCTCCAATTGATCCGAATAACACGCCGTTTTGCAAACCGGATTTCCCGCCCGCCATCCACACTGACCGCGTGCTCCTCAACCTCCACGGCGGCGGCTTCGACTCCGACTCGGGCTCGCTCACCGAGTCCGTCCCCATCGCGAACCTTACCCGCACCCGGGTCGTCGCGGCGCTGTACCGGCTTGCCCCGGAGCACCCCTACCCCGTCGCCGTGGACGACGCGGTCGCGGTCTACCGCGAGCTCTTAAAGACCTACAAGCCCGCGCATATCGCGGTCTACGGTACCTCGGCCGGGGCCATCCTGACGGCGGAGCTCGCCGTGCGCTTGAAGCAGCTTGGGCTGCCCGAGCCCGGCGCGCTCGGCATCTTTTCCGGCTTCGGCGATGTGACGCACACGACGGACTCGACCGCGCTGTACACGCTGACGGGGTTTACCGGCCCGCTCGCGCCGCCGGGGAACCCGCCCGCGAAACCAATCCCCTACTAATTCGGCTCGGTTTCGCCCACCGACCCGGTGGTCTCGCCCAACCTCAGCGACCTCCATGGCCTGCCGCCCACGCTGTTCCTCACCAGCAGCCGCGACCTGCTGCTCTCCGCGACCACGAACATGGAGCGCGCCTGGCGGCGCGATGGCGTACCCACGCAGATGACGGTCTTCGACGGCCTCGCACACGCTTTTTGGAACGACGTGAGCCTGCCCGAATCGCGGGAGGCGTATGCGGTGATGGCGCGGTTCTTCGTGGAACAACTAGGGCGCTGATCACGCTGGCAGCAGTTTCACACCTGGGTAGCGTAGGATCACGCGGTCCGAGGTGACGAGGGTCATGCGCTCTACCATGGCTTGCGCGATCAGAATGCGGTCGAACGGATCCCCGTGCAGGCGGGGAAGTCCGCTGACGGCCAGCGCGTGCTCGGCCGTGATGGGCAGCTCCCGAAAGCCCTCCTCCTGAAGCAGGCCGCGGAGCGCGAACGGGTCGACACAGAGCGGACGCCGCGTGCCGTTCTTGATCGCGATTTCCCAGAGCGCGGTCACGCTGTAGCTGACTTCATTCTCAGCATCGGCCAGGAGTGCGCGCGTCGACTCGCGGATGCGCTCCGGTTCAAATGTTGTCCAAAGCACGGCGTTGGTGTCCAGGATGAGTCTCACTTTCTGTCTATCTCGGCATTGAGCTGTTCGCGGTATTTTTCCCGGTACTCGTCCGCCGTCAGCTGTATACGCTGGTCCGGGTCGCCCGGCTCGGGGTAGGGGAAGTCGAGACCGGCGAATTTCTGTCCGTCGCCCACTCCGTAGAACATTTCTTCGATTTCTTTGTCGAGCGACGGATCGAAGAACTCGTCGGGAATCGGGGACATCCTGCCGATGCCGAAGCCCAAACGCCGTGTTTTCGGCTTCACTTCCTCAACTGGTTCCACCTTCACCAGAGGCTTGCCCGCCCGCGCGATTACGAACGGCTCGCCCTTGACCGCTTCGGCTACCAGCCGTGACAGGTGCGTCTTCGCCTCGTGCATGTTCACTGTCTTCATCCGCTCACCCCGGTGAACTAAGTGTATGGACTAACCCCGGGCCGGGCAAGCGAAATCCCGAGCATTTACACTGGAAGCGACAGGGGTTTGAACGCAGTGATTGGTGGCGCATTAACCAAGATTTTCGGTACCAGCAACGAACGCGTGGTCAAGCGGCTCATGCCCGTGGTCGAGGAGATCGCGGGCTTCGAGCCCGGGGTGCAGGCGCTTTCGGACGAGGAGCTGCGCGCGAAAACCGCGGCTTTTAAGGCGCGGATCGAGGAAGTGCGGGAGAAAGCCAAGAACGACGGCGAGGACGCGGTACGCGCGGCCGAAAAGCAGGCGCTGGACGAGATCCTGCCCGAAGCATTTGCGGTGGTCCGCGAGGCGGGCCGGCGCGCAGTCGGCATGCGCCACTTCGACGTGCAGATGATCGGCGGCATGGGGCTGCACCAGGGCAAGATCGCCGAAATGCGCACGGGCGAAGGCAAAACGCTGGTCGCGACCGCCCCCTGCTACCTGAACGCGCTCGCCGGGCGCGGGGTCCATGTGGTCACGGTCAATGACTACTTGGCCAAGCGCGATGCCGAGTGGATGGGCAAGATTTACGAGTTCCTGGGGCTGACGGTCGGGGTCATCGTCCATGGGCTGGACGACGAGCAGCGCCGGGCCGCCTACGCCGCCGATATCACCTACGGAACCAACAACGAGTACGGTTTCGACTACCTGCGCGACAACATGAAGTTCGAGCTGAAGGACTGCGTCCAGCGCGGGCATTACTTCTCGATCGTGGATGAGGTCGACGAGGCCCGGACGCCCTTGATCATCTCCGGCCCCACCGACCAGACCACGGACAAATACGTCCGGGTCAACCGCATCATCCCGCAGTTGGTCGCGGGCGAGGAGATCAAGCAGGGCGAGGACAAAATCCTCACCGGCGACTATGTCGTCGACGAAAAGCACAAGTCCATCACCGTCACCGACGAGGGCTGGGAAAAGATTGAGGGGCTGCTCGGCATCGGCAACATCGCCGACGTGGACAACTGGGAGCTCAAGCACCACGTCGAGGTCGCGATCAAGGCGCACACCCTGTACCGCCGCGATGTGGGTTAAGTGGTCAAAGACGGCGAGGTGGTGAACGTCGATGAGTTCACGGGCCGCTTGATGCCGGGCCGCCGCTGGTCGGACGGGCTGCATCAGGCCGTCGAAGCGAAGGAAGGCGTGACCATCCGGCGCGAGGACCAAACGCTCGCGACCATCACCTTCCAGAACTACTTCCGGCTGTATAAGAAGCTCGCCGGGATGACCGGTACGGCGGAAACCGAGGCGGTTGAGTTCGACAAAATCTACAAGCTCGACATCGTGGTCATCCCGACTAACCGCAAGATGCAGCGCATCGAAAACGCGGACGTGGTCTATCGGACGGAGAAGGAAAAGTACAATGCGGTCGCGGACGAGATTACGGAGCTGAACAAAAAGAAGCAGCCGGTGCTGGTCGGGACGGTTTCGATTGAAAAATCGGAGGCTTTGTCGCGCATCCTCCAGCATAAGGGCGTGCGCCATGTGGTGCTGAACGCGAAATACCACGAGCGCGAGGCTGAAATTGTCGCGCAAGCCGGGCGGCTCGGGATGGTGACCATCGCGACCAACATGGCCGGTCGCGGAACGGATATTCTCCTGGGCGGCAATACGGAGTTCATCGCCAAGCAGGAGATGGCAAAGTCGAAAAAAGCCAAGCCGGTCGCGGCCGCGCAAGGGGAAATCCAGGCCATTGCCGCCCCGGGCATGGAGCGCTGGTACTACCAAGGCCAAGAGTACGAGTGCTCCGCGGCCGACTGGCAGAAGGCTCTGGAGCGACACGCGGAAGAGGTCAAGCGCGAGCACGCGCAGGTGATCGAGGCGGGCGGGCTGTGCATCCTGGGCACCGAGCGCCACGAGTCCCGGCGTATCGACAATCAGCTGCGCGGGCGCGCGGGCCGCCAGGGCGACCCCGGTGCATCGCGGTTTTACCTGTCGCTCGAAGATGACCTGATGCGGATTTTCGCGCGCGAGTGGGTCTCGACCCTGCTCCAGCGCATGGGCATGGAAGAAGGCGTGCCGATCGAGTCCGGCATGATCTCCCGTCGCATCGAGTCCGCGCAAAAGGCCGTGGAAGCGCAGAACTTCGACTCCCGCAAGCACCTGCTTGAGTACGACGACGTGATGAACAAGCAGCGCGAGGCGGTCTATGGTCTGCGGAACGGTCTGCTCGAAGGTTTAGACCAGCGCGAACTGGTGACCGAGGATTACGTCGCGAACCTGCTCTCGTCCATCCTCGACGAAACCGCGCCCGAGAAGGTGCATCCCGACCAATGGGATACCCCGGCCATGAAAGTGAAGCTGAGGGACCAGTTCGGGCTCGACCTCGACGCCGAGGGGATCAACCCGGACGAGCTGACCCGGAATCAGCTCGGGGAAGCGATCTTCGAGAACCTGCGCGATCGTTACGCCGCGAAGGAAGAAGTGATCGGGGCGCAGGGCATGCGCTACCACGAGCGGGTGATCATGCTGTCGGTTCTGGACGGCTTATGGAAGGATCACTTGCTCAACATGGACCACCTGAAGGAGGGCATCGGCCTGCGCGGTTATGGCCAGCAGGACCCCCTAGTGGCCTACAAGCGCGAGAGCTTCACGATGTTCGAGGGCATGATGCTCCGCTTCCAGGAGGACACGGTCCGATACCTGTTCCTGATGCAGATCGTGGGGCCGGACGGGCGGCCGGTGGCGCTGCCGACCAAACCCCGGGGCAAGGGCGGTGTGGTGGAGGCCGCTGCACCGGAGCTGCCGCAGGAGCAGCCCGGCCCCGCGCTCGCCCAGGCTCAGCCGCAGCAGTTCGCCCGGCAACGGCCCGCGATCCCAGGCGGCGCGGCTTCCCGTCCGACCTCGTTCATCCCGGCGCGGAGTACGCCGTCCATCTTCCTCCAGCCGCGCCCGACCAACGGCCACGCCGCGAACGGCAACGGCGCACGGACCGATTTAAATGGGGTCGAGCAGCGCCTGCGCGAGCGCGGCGAAGCCCAGGTGGAACAGGGAACTGAGCACGGGGCGGACAACACGGAAGCGTAAACGCGAAACGGCAGCCCCGAAAGGCTGCCGTTTCCTCACAGAAATGCCTAGAAGCTAGACAGCCTGCACGTTCTCCGCCTGGAAGCCCTTGGGCCCGCGCACAACGTTGAACTGCACGCGCTGACCTTCCTGCAACGAACGGAAGCCGTTCGCGTTGATCGCGGTGAAGTGGACGAAAACGTCCTCGTTATTGCTCTCGCGGGTGATGAAGCCGAAGCCCTTAGCGTCGTTGAACCACTTTACTGTGCCTTGTTCCATGGTGCCGGTAGTCCTTTGTGTAAATCGAGATAAGCTTGGTACGGAGCAAGGCGCAATGCGTGGCAACTTTGGGTAGAACCGTGCAGAACGAACCCACTCAGATAACGAGCTTATGTAATGCTATCCCGGTTCAGTTCGGGGTACAACTCTTTTTCAATAATTCTCCGGCCTGCTGTTCCCACGCGAACCCGGCGTGAGCCGGCCTGCATCTTTTCGAGTATGGCCGATCAGCTATTTCTGAGCCTGGGGTATCCCAACTTCCGCACCGCCGCGCTCGGCCCGGCGATTCTCGGCGTGCTGCGTCAGTTTGCCTTGGTCGGCGCGGCCGAGGGCGACGCAGCCCGCGTTCATGCGGCCATCGTGTATCCGATCTCCTGGTCCGAAACGCCGGTATATACCCGCGTATACGAAGAGGACGAGGCAGACCTCGCCCGTCCCGCCGAAGCCGTCCCCAAAGCCATGGAGCAGCTTCATGACGACTTCGCCTACGAGTTTGAGGTCGATTGGGCGCTGTGGCAGCCGGAAGCCGAAGGCGGGTTCGACCCGGTCTGGCGCAAGCTGCCGTCCCGGGTACACGTTACCGGTTTCGGCCCGGAGTTCGACGAGGGCGCTTACGAGACCGACGGCCATTTGCGCCTTACATTCGGCTTGGACACGCCGTTTCTGCAAGAGGCGGTCGAGCTCGACCCCCAAGCGGCGACCCATGTGCGTGAAAACATCGCCTTATTGGTCGCGCTCGTACACGCCATTGAAAAGAACTGCGGCATCTCCTCGCGACTTCTTTGGTCCGAGTCCGGGGAGAGCCTGGCTGAGAAACTGATCGCCCGGCTCCAGCAGGTACAGTAAACCTGTGGCGAAGATCGTCATCGACGGTACGGGGGCGCAAACCGCCCGTACGGTGATCGTGGCCGCGTTCGCCGGGGTGGCGATCGCGCTTGCCGGGGCGTTCGGTTTCCACCGTTATGCCACGCGCGGGCTCCGCATGGACCTGCCCGGCCGTTTGGGCGCGAATATCACGCAGACCGCCAACGGCTTTACCTATTCTCAGTCACAGAAAGGCCGCACCGTCTTTACGATCCACGCCGCGAGCTTGACCGAGTTCAAGGGCGACGAGGTAGAGCTGCACGGGGTCGAGATCACCCTCTACGGGCCGCTGGGCTCGCAGCGCGAGGACCACATCGCCGGGGCACGGTTTCGCTACAACAAGGCTGATGGCGAGCTGAATGCCGAAGGACCCGTGTTCATTGATTTGGCATCGCTTGATCCGAACGCGGCGGCTGACAAGATTCACGTCGAAACCAGCGACCTGCGCTACAGCCAAAAAACAGGCCGTGCCCGAACGGACGCACCGATCGCCTTCGTCGTCCCGCGCGGCAGCGGCAAGGCTATGGGCGGCGCCTACGACGGCCGCACCGGCGTGCTGGTGCTTGAAACAAAGATCGAGCTCCACGCCGAAGAAAACGGCGCGCCGGCAACCACCCTTGCCACCCATGCCGAGATTTCGCGCGACGCTCACGTTGCATATCTGCTCAACGTCGAGAGCGAGTCGCGAGGAACCCGCATGTCCGCGGATCAGGGCATCCTGCATTTTCGCCCGGACGGAACCCTGTTCCACGTTGACGCGGAGAACCGGGTGCGTGTGCTCACGCCTGATGGCGGCCAATTGCAGGCGACCAATGCGTCTGCGGACCTGGATCAGCGCGCGGAACCTCTCACGGTTTTCGCGGGCGGAGGGGTCAATTACCACTCCGCGACGCCGGACCTTGAGGAGCATGGCAATGCGGTTGAAAGTACGATGAGCTTTGCGCCCGGAGCCGACGGCAAGCAGCTTTTGCGCTATGCCGAGTTCCGCAATGCTGCCTCATTTGTAGTGCAGCAGAACTCATTGAACGGGAACCCGCGCAGCCTGGCCACGCGCGAGGTTTCGGCGAGCAAGATCGGCATTCACTTCGCCGCCGACCCGGACGGCCGCGTCAACGCAAGTACGGTGTCCGCTTCAGGCAGCGCTAAAGTCGACCTGCACGACCTGCCTTTTGACCAACCGCAGCGCCACACCAGCGTGTATGCCGAGTCGTTGGATGCAACGCTCAAGTACGGGCATCAGCTCCAGTCACTGAACGGCGGAGGCGGCACAAAGGTTGTGGATTACGCGCCGGACGGCGCGGTGGATACAAGCACCGCCGACACGCTGCGCATCTCGTTTTTACCGGAGTCCGAGGCCAAGGAGCCGGGCTCGTCGGCGAGCAAGGTCGCGCCGAAAACGCAGAGCGCGGTCATCGACACCGCCGAGCAAACCGGCCGCGTAAGGATTGAAGCCGCTCCCGCGCGCGGAGCCAAGACCGCCTCGGGTGCGCCGCAAACCCCTGTTTACGCCGAGGGCGATAGTGCTGTGTACCAC
>CAXTUV010000103.1:0-384 GCA_964247445.1 uncultured Acidobacteriaceae bacterium
GGAAAGAGCCTCGACCGAGCGGGTGTCGCGGACATAAATCGTGAGGTTGGGATGACTGCGAAGTACCCGGCAGCGCTCTTCCCTTGCTTGATCACTCGCGAAAAATACGGTTTGCGGCAACTGGATGACCTGCTGTTGCGGGAACTGCCGCATGAGGCCGAGCATGGAATCCAGGTGCTCCGGGTAAAGATCGCCCAAGTTGCCGCCGCCATGAAAGACGAACATATCGCTCGGCCCTACGCCCGTCAGCTTCGTGGGCAAGTCATGGATGTTGTAGCGCCGCTTGACGCGGATCGCATGGCGGCGAAAGAAGACCTCCGTCCCAAGATTGATCAGGAGGTCACCGATGTTGCGGTGCAGCGGATAATCAAAATAGAAAACGTT
>CAXTUV010000103.1:394-730 GCA_964247445.1 uncultured Acidobacteriaceae bacterium
CTAAGCACCTCCGTGATTCCATCGAGCTTGCTTTGCAAACCAACCATCGCCTGTTCCGAAAAATTCATCCACCGAAGCCTTTCCTTGCCGGAATGGTGCGCGGTGCCGAGTTCCGCGCTTGAATCGTGGGAAAAGTGAGAACGCGCTTGGCTGCTTTGCCCTTTCGCACTTGGGCGAGCAGCTCTGTGTACAGCTCATGAGCGAAGGCGGCGCGCTTGCGCCAGCTGTGGTCGCGGGCCGCCGCTAATGCGGAAGCCGACATCTGCGAGCGCTGTAAGGGCGAGAAAGCCGCGAAGCGCTCCACGGCAGCGGCCATGTCGGCCACCACGTGTTCCG
>CAXTUV010000103.1:740-8762 GCA_964247445.1 uncultured Acidobacteriaceae bacterium
GAACCGGGACTTTGATACCGGCGGCTTCCGGAATGAAATCGCGGGCCCCGCTCGTGGCCAGGCACAGCACCGGCAACCCCGTCGCCATCGCTTCCAACAGTTGCGCGCCAAATGACTCGCGCAGTGAGTTGAAGAGGAGGCAGTCGTGCACGGCGTAAGCCCTGCGTACCTCCTCCCAAGGCACACGCTCCGGCTTCCAGGAGACGCGCTGCTCCAAGCCGCGGTCGCGAATGGCGGCGCGCACTTCCTGTTCATCCATGCCGCTGCCAAGAATGGTCAAGGTGAACGGCACACGGACGCGGGCCAGGATGTCCAACGTAAGCAAAAGTCCCTTGCGGGGCAGCATGCGGCCGACCCACAGGATGCGCAGCGGTGCGTTCTCCCGGTTTGCGAAAGAACGCGCGGCCTCGGCGAAGAATGTGTCCGGCAGCCCGGCGTCAAGGAAGAGCTGCGCATTTGGGCATCCCATCGCTTGGAAAGCGGCAAGCGTTTCGCGATTGGTGCCGAGCAGTCGATGCACCTGCTTGTAAGCGCGGCGGTGCAGAGGAGAATACGGCAGGGCCCGCACGCTGAGTGTGCGCAAGCGCTCTCGCCAGGCTGCCCTGCCGAAATATGGAAGCAGCGCAGAGGGCGCGGTGTTCCCTCCCCCAACAGGCCCGAAAACAGTGGGAAGGCCGAGTCGCCAAAGCTGCGTCGGCACGTGAATGCTGCCGAACGTGACGTGGTGGGCGAGGTCAAAGGGCTTCGCTCGGTGCAGGGCACGGGCGGCACGCACAGCCGCGAACTGCCAAAGGATGTAGCGCAGGCTGCTTGCACGGCAAAGGCCCCGCGGCCGGGCGCGGACAAAGGTGAACTTGATCGGCAGCTCCGGATGGTTCTGGAGGTAGGCTTCAATCGCCGGCTGAGCGCCTGCTTCGGCCAGCACGTGGACGTCCAGGCCGCGCTCGGCGAGGTGGACCGCCCAGTTCCAACCGTTGCCCGGCTCCGTTCCGTAATTGGGTGCGCAGGCATATGCCGAGAGCAAGATACGCAATGGGGGTCCGTTCTGCATGCGATCAAGAAAGGTTAGTGGCCGCCGCGCCTACCGCGAGCGTTCGCCGACTCAACCGGCGGACGCGCCATAGGAAGGACGAAGCAAGGATGCCCTGGAAGAGAAGATTGACCGCGATCATGCCGAAGAGCGACCCGCGGAGCCCGAGCTGCCGTGCAAAAGGACCGGCAAGTGTTACAGAGAAGGCGATGAGAAACGGGTACGACCAGAAGATCGGTGCCGTGTATTCGAGAGCTTGAAGGCCGGCCCGAAGCGGCCCGGACAGGAAGATCACAAGATAAAGCAATGCATACAGCCGAAGAACCTGGCCGTAGGAGGCATACTTCTCGCCGTAAGCCAGGTGCAGCCAGAACTCCGGCGCAACGGCGATCGAAAGCACAAACGCCAGGGTCAGCCCACCCCATTGGCGTACAACCGACTGCATGTAACGCAGCAGCGCCTCAACCCCACCTTGATGCACCTGCCGGGCAGCTTCCGCGGGGACGATATTGTCAAGGCCTAGATACCAGACATGAGCAACCGCAACGATGTTCTGCGCGGCCCTGAGAGCCGCCGCCGCCGGCGCGCCGTAATACACCGGAGCCGCCATCAGGAACAGGTTTCCGGCTCCCCAGGACATGAAAGCCGAGGGTGCCAGCCAACGCGACATGCGCCAGTGACGGCGCAGGACGTCCCTGGTCAGGTGCTTGCTGAAACGGACCGGACCATACCGGTTTGCGCACGCTGCGAAGCCGACCATGGAAGTTGCGCTGATGACCCAAAGGACGCTGCCGGTCGAGGTATGCGGGTTCCGCGCCATCAGGGCGAGAATCGGAAGTTGGGTTAAGTAGCTCAGCATGTCGCTGCACAGCGCCGCTCCCTTTCTGCCCGTTGCAAAGAAGTAACGCCGCAAAAAATCTTGCAAAAGATAAGCGAGGGTCGCACCCGCGAGCGGCAGGGCAAGCCCGCTTGCGTGCCAAGCCGGATGGGAGCGGATGGCGGCCTGCCCGCCCAGAAACACGATCACAGCCGCCAGCGCGGCAAAGGTGAGTTCCTGCACGAGCACGGCACCGTGATATCCGGGCTTGTCGGCCTCCCCTTGTTTCGGGCCGATGCTTACCATCGGAGTAACGACGAATGCGTACTGGAGGCTGTTCGCGAATAAGACCACCATCCAGGAAAGCGCGAAAACGCCGTACTCCCGCAGACCCAGGCCCCTGGCTAACGAGATGTTTGTCAAGAAATTCGCGCCGCTCACCAAGGCTTGATCCAACAAAGCCGCGAGCGCGCGGCCCTGAACGAGTTGCGTGAGCTTGATTTGCAACTTTCGAGTTAATCCGTTCAAGGACATTCTCATGGAGACGGGTAGAGCGTAGCACGGCTCCCAGCAACGTCCCGCGATAAATCGACCTACCCTTCGTTACCGAAGTACCGGTGTGTTTTTGTAAGTTCGGTGTTATGTTCGACCGGGTCGAGTGAACGGCGCGAAGCAGCGCCTCCCACTCCCAGAACTTCCGACGAGGAAAAGCAGGCATGGCCACGACGGTGCAGCACGGCGAACTGTTCCCTGCCCTGACAGGTACAGCCGCGGGCCGCCGGCGGGTTCCCTTCCTGGCAACAGTTGGGATCTCCATGCTGCTGGACCTCGCCTGCGTGGGCACCGGGGTCTTTGCCGGTCATCGGCTGTATCGGCTTCTGCATGGCGGGGCCTCATGGCCCGGCAGCCCGGATCTATTGCTGGCGATCGCGGTCGAGTATTGGCTCGTATTCATCTTTCTGGCACGTGCCCATAAGTTGTACGACTTGAACCCTTCCATGCTGCAGGTGCGCACGACTGAAAACCTGCTGCGTATTTCGTGCTTCTGCCTGATCCTTATCTACGCGGAGCTCTACCTTTCGCACGCGGTCGCGCCGCGCCTGCCGTTTTGCTTCGGGTGGAGCCTTTCCGTTCTGCTCATGCTCGTTACCAAGCACACCACGCGGGGCTGGCTGGGAAGGGCGCACGCGTTGGGCGGCACCGAGCGGCGCGTATTGATCCTGGGTACCGGCAGCGAGGCGAGGCGCATTTTCTCCTACCTTCGCAATTCACTTCACCTGGGTCTGCGGCCTGTTGCTTTTATAAACGAGGGCGAACCGACCTCGCTGGACGTGATCTATAGCCACGACTACACGCATCGCTGGCACGCGCCGGTACACCACCTTCAGCTCACGGCGGAGTTCCTAGCCGAAACGGGGGCGGCCGAGGTTTTCCTGGCCGACCCGCTCATCGGGCGCGCGCGCACTGCCGAGTTGACCGCGATCCTAGGCGAGCGAGGCATCACCCTGTCCAGCTTGGGTGATCGAACAGGACTGGAGCAGGCGCGGCGCCCCACTCTGCGAAGCTTGGATGGTCTGCCGGTAGTCTCGTTTGCGGGTGAGGAGCCGGCACGCCCCGTGTACGAGTGCGCCAAGCGTGCGCTCGACTTGGCAGCGGCGCTTGCCCTAATGCTGCTTGTGCTGCCGGGGATGCTCCTGATCGCATTGCTGGTTCGAGTGAGCTCGCCGGGTCCCGTCCTCTTCCGTCAGGAACGGGTCGGGCGAGGCGGCACGATTTTTACCATATACAAGTTCCGCAGCATGCATGCGCACGCGCCGAAGTATGGGCGCTCGCCGGAGGACGGCCGCGACCCACGCATCACTCCGCTCGGCCGCGTCCTACGCAAGACTTCGCTCGATGAGTTGCCGCAGTTGTGGAATGTTCTGAAAGGAGAGATGACCCTGGTAGGGCCTCGCCCGGAGATGCCCTATGTAGTCTCCGGCTACTCGGCCGGGGAACGGCGCAGACTGGCGGTGCCGCAAGGCCTTACGGGGCTCTGGCAGCTGAGCGCCGACCGTAAGTATTCGATCCACCAGAGCCTCGAGTACGACGCGTATTACGTAGAAAACCGCGGCTTCTTTCTGGATATGGCCATTCTGCTGCACACGATCCTTTTCGCGGTGAAGGGAGTTTAAGGCGGTTTGATCAGCGAACCGCCTCGCCTGGCTGAAGTTTGAGCACCTGCACGGTCTGGCCGGTGTGCCGCTCCAGATCCTCGGGAGTACCGGTCAACTGCGGCATGGTACCCCAGTGGAGAGGAAGCACCACCTCAAGAGCTAAGAACTTCGCGGCCAGCGCGGCCCCGCGCGGGTCCATGGTGAAATGGCCGCCGATGGGGAGCATACCGAACTTCGGCCCGTACAGGTCCCGGATCAGCTCCATGTCGCGGAAGACGTTCGTGTCGCCCGCGTGGTAGAGCACCGGCCCGTTTTGAATGGTCAGCACAAAGCCGGCCGGCTCTCCGCCATAGAGAAAGCCCTGCCCGTCCTGAATGCCGGAAGAGTGCCGCGCTTCCGTCATGGTGACGGTCACGTCCTTGTGGGTCAGGCTGCCGCCATAGCCGAGCGCCATCGTTTCTTTCACGCCCTTTTGTCCGAACCAGGCCGCGAGCTCATACATCGCGACCACCGGCGCGCCTGTTTTTTGGGCCATGGGCACGACATCGCCGATGTGGTCGAAGTGCCCGTGCGTCGCCAAGATCAGGTCCAACTTCTCCGGAAGTGCGAAGCCTTTCGGATACTTGGGGTTTTGCTCAATAAACGGATCGATAAGCACCGTGGTGCCCGCCGCGGTTTCAACCAGCACGGTTGCGTGGCCGAGCCAGGTGACGGTGGTTCCTTGCAGGTCCGACATGATCTGTTCTCCTCCCATCCTGGGATGCGCTCTGGGTACCTCGGTACTCTTGCCGCCTGGTCCGCATCGCGATACGGTGTGCCCAGTTCATGTTGATTCAGTTCGCATTGACGCTCACCGTTCTGCTTGGCTTTTGCGGGCTTGCCCTGGACGTGGGCATGATGGAGCTGACCAAGTTAAAGCTTCAAAACGCGGCGGACGCGGCGGCTCTGGGGTCCCTACCTTCCCTTGGAAAGGGAGCAGGACTTGCTGCGGCAATATCTGACGGAAAATCGGATGCGAACCTGAACGGATTTACCGACGGCAGCAACGGCACAATCATAAGCGCGGCTCAACCCACCACGGGTCTCTATGCAAATAATACTTCGGCGATCCAGTTCAATCTTACGCAGCAAGTAAATCCAATCTTTTTTCCCGGAACCCGCACCGTCACGGCAAGTGCTACTGCAATTGCACCGCCGTATGCAGCCGCTTACCTCCTGTCAGCCTACTCCACACAACCATCCATCAACGCTGATAATGACACTATTCAGGGTTCCGCGAACATATATCTGGGGCGCTCGTACTACTTCAACAGCGGCAGCTCCAGCACAGGTTATCAATACCTTATCTCTAACACGAGTACAGCAAGTAATCAGGGCTTGGTGAGCCCATCTGCTATTTCAGTTCCGTCCACCCAGGATCCTTTGGCGGGTGTTCCAGCTTACTCCGGAAATTGCCAGGCCATAGGCAATCAGTCGATCACTTCTTCGCAAACACTTTATCCCGGCAATTACTGCGGCAACATAAGCATTGCCGGTTCCTCATCAAGCAACCCGATTACCCTTAATCTTGTTTCTGGAGGAACTTATTCCGTAGCCGGAAGCGTAAGTGTGAATCACGCTATCATGAATGGAACTAACGTGATGTTTTACATGGCGCAGCAAACTGGCTACTCCGGTGTTTGGAATTTCAGCGATACGGTCCTGAACTTATCCGCGCAAACAGCTGGCTCTTGGAAAGGTATTTTATTCTTCGCCGACCGCACATTGCCGACCGTTCAGCAAAGCGGTACTATCGAGCTGTCTTTCAATTATGTCAACTTAAATACTGGTTCACTGGACGGTATTATCTATCTTCCTCATCAACACTTTTCCTCATCGAACAGCAACCTTAAAGGGAATGCATACTTCGGCCTTGTCGCGGACTGGTTTTCACTCAATAATTCGACTCTCAATCTCGGCACTGACTACTCTTCAATTGGCGGCAATCCGTTCCAACCTACCGGCGGTGGACTTGTACAGTAGGGGCGCTCGCTCAAGTGTGTGATCTCTTCAAAATACGCGTAACTTTCCGACCTTCCCGCGCATCTTCCGTGTGTCCGCTAGCATAGAAAGGCTCGCTTCCGTGAACCTCCCAGCCCTCGCCCTGAAAGCCGCCCTCCTCGCCTCCATCGCGTTTCCATTCGGACTTGCCATGCGCGCGCAGGAGCCGTTCCATCCGAACAAGCACCTGTACGATGAGCAGGCCATCCCGGCCCAGCAGATTGCCGCGGCCGAGAAGACAGCTTCAGCCCAGCACAAGCACATTCTGCTTGAGTTCGGCGGGAACTGGTGCGGCGACTGCCAACTGCTCAATTACTACTACCACCAGCCGCCCAACGCGCAGCTTATTGAAAGCAGTTATGTGCTCGTTTACATCGACATCGGCGATGACGGGGATATCGATAAGAATCTGGATGTTGCGCAGAAGTATGGTGTACAGATCATGCACGGTGTTCCGGGCCTTGCCGTGCTCGACGCCGGCGGTAAGGTACTGTACGCGCAGCACGAGAAAGAATTCGAACACGCGACACCGGAACAGCTCCATGCGCTGCTGACCCGTTACAAGGGGTAGGAAAACCTGCGGTACACTCACTCCACCGGCCGGGCGGCGCGCTCCGGCCGGCTTGGAGATGTTCCGGTTGCTTTCGCACGTTCAGCTTGACCTTCGCCGTTGGGCGTCAGAGCTTCGCGCCAGGGTTCCATTTTCAAGCAGGCCCTGGTTCTGGGCTGCCTTGGTTTCAGCCGGATGCGTGCTTTTCGGCCATCTGTTGTGGGGTTCAACAGCGGGATTCCTCGCGGTGATCCTGCTTGCGCGCGCTGTCAGCCGGCGTACGCTTTGGACGGTGCGCAACCGGCTGATCGTGACCTATCTGCTGATGGGCCTTGCTCCGGTCGTGCTGTTCGCGCTCTTGGCCGGCATCGCGGCTTACTTCTTCTCCGGGCAATTCGCCACCAATACAGCATTGGCTTCGCTCGATGAGCAGCAACAACTGCTCGCGGGCGCGGCGCTTGCTTTTCAAGGTTACGTGGCGCACGCGATCGAAACAGGACCGAAAGCAAAGACGTATGACATCGGGGCATTCACGCGCAGCCCCCGCATGCTGACCGCCGAAAACGATCTCCTCTTCACGGCTTGGATGGACGGCAAGCCGGTGCCGCTGGCCGGTTCCGGCGCGACCGGGCAGTACCTCCCCGCGTGGCCGCAGCCCGGCTTCAGCGGGGTCGTCGAGGAAAACGGCCGTTTGTATCTGCGCGCGGTCGAGGGCTTTACACAATCAGACGCGGTGCCGCACAGCTTTCGCGTCGCCGTTTCCGCGCCGCTGACGCGCGCCCGGCTCGACACGATCGCGCGTGCCTTGGGCACGGTCTTCGTGCTGCCGTCCACGGCGATCCAAGAGGATGAAAGCGCGCTGGAGGACAAGCGCCCGCGTGACCCCGACCCGAAAGTTCCGCAGCTTACTGGCGGCGCGCTCACCCCGCCCGCGCTTTTTATTGACCCGCCTATCCTGTTCACGGCACCCCTGCCCGCGTTTAACTGGCGGACCGGGGCACGCCTGCCGGCCAACCTCGGGGTGCTTTCACGCGCCAGCCTCTTGTACAGCCGTTTGTTCTCGACCTCGGTCCGCATCGGGGCCATCGTGCGCACCATCCTGATCTCCGTGGCGCTTTTCTTTATGCTTCTCGAAGCGGTGGCCTTGTATCTCGCGCTGCGCCTCAGCCGCACCATCACGCAATCCGTATCGGAGCTTTATCGCGCGACCACCGAGATTGACCACGGAAACTTCGGCCATCGCATCCATGTGCGGCGCGACGATCAGCTCGGCGCGCTTTCAGCGTCCTTCAACAAGATGACAGCTTCGCTCGCCGACCTGCTGGAGCAGCAAAGGGAAAAGCAGCGGCTCGAAAACGAGCTTTCCATCGCTCAACAGGTGCAGAACAATCTCTTTCCGCACGCGCCGGTGCAGCTGCCCGGCTTTGAG
>CAXTUV010000104.1:0-8739 GCA_964247445.1 uncultured Acidobacteriaceae bacterium
AAAGCGCTTCCAGCCGTTGCCCGGCCCGCGCCCAGGTGAACCGGCTGAGGGCATCGCGGCGCGCGGCGCGGCTCATCTGCTCCAGGCGAGCCTCATCCCGAAGCAGCAGGAGGATGCGCTCGGCCAGCGCTTCCGAGTCGTCCTTGTCGACCAGGAACCCGGTTTCGCCGTCTCGGATGGTTTCCGGCAGCGCGCCTGAGCGGGTACCGACGACCGGTGTTCCGGCAGCCATGGCTTCAACCGGCGGGATGCCGAAGCCCTCCTCCCAAATAGGCGGGAAGATGAAAATATCCGCCTCGTAGTAGGCGTTCACGAATGCTTCCCTGGGCACAAAGCCCGCGTAGCCGGTCCGCGCGGCGGCTTCCGGGCTTTGGAGGCCGCGCAGGTAGGCCCGGTACGCGCTCTCGGGTTTGGGCGCGAGCCCGGCCTTGGCCAGCAATTGCGCGAGCGGACGTTTCCGGTAAAAGCGCCCGACCCGCGCGATCTGCTCGCGATCCTCAAGGTCAAAGGTTTCCTCGAGTGGGTAGTTGCTCAGATTGCCTTGCAGCTCCAAGCGGACGTCCGGATACTCCCGGACCACGCGATTGAAGGCTTGGAGCAGCACGTGCGGGCCCTTGTGGGGCGAAACGGCACCCGCGAACAGCAGCCGCTTGGGCTTCCTCGCGCGCCGGGCGGTATAGTTCTTTTCCCGCCTGAACTCCTCCGGGTCAATGCCGTTGTACACCGTTTCCA
The DNA here is from genome assembly GCA_964247445.1 of uncultured Acidobacteriaceae bacterium. Taxonomy (GTDB): domain Bacteria; phylum Acidobacteriota; class Terriglobia; order Terriglobales; family Acidobacteriaceae; genus EB88. The sequence goes on from CAXTUV010000104.1 coordinate 733, forward strand.
CCCGCCCGGCGAGCTCCGGGAAGTCGCGCAAGGTCTTGCGCGCGATCGCGTCACTGACCGTGAGCAGCAGGTCCACGCTCCGGAACCGCTGCCGAAGCCGGGCGTAGTTGCACTGCGAGAACCACTCGGCGTGGGCGTGCAGCACAATCGGGATGCCCGGGTTCAGCGCGCGGATTGCCGGCGCGAGCTGCGCGCAGTGCTGGAGGTGGATCACATCCGGGCGGCGCTGCTTCAGGTCCTCGGCGACCAGCCGCGCATAGTGGGCGAACAGGAAGCTGGATGAGGAAACCGGCGCGGACAGCTGCACCAAGTCGCCCAGCTTGCGGCGGGCGCGAAAGGCCAAGTCGTCCAGCGCCCGGGACGGCATGAGCCGCAGCGCGGCTGCTGAGTTCCAGTCGCGCTCCGCCGAAGCTGGGTGGGAGCGCGCCGAGCCGTAAAAGAGTACCTCGCAGCGATTAGCCAGCTCGCGCCCGATGCCGTAGGTGCAGTACCCGATGGAGTTCTGGAAGGGAGGCGTAATGACGTCGAACGGCTGGTTGACGATGGCGACCCGCATCATGCGCTTGCTCCAGGCACTGAGGTGGAGGCCAAGCCGCGGGGTATCAGCTTTTGCTTCCTTGTTGCGTAGCGTAGGGCGCGCGGGCAGGGGCGGCTAGAGTCCGAAAGAATATCTTGCGGTTACTTTGCCCTTTTCCGGGACGATTCGGTTGATGGAAGAAAAGCGCGAATCTGCCTCTTCTCCAGCCGAGCATGCTTTTCAGGCTGCGTTGCCGTTGCTGCACCCGACACCCAAACCGCGCCCATCTACAGAGCAGCCAAAACTGCACTCCGCAAACGAGCCGGGCTACTCCATCGAGACGGAATCGCTGACGCACCTTGCCCTAGCGCGAATGCTCCACGTTTTCAGTACATGCGGAAGTAATGCATGCAAGGCTGAAAGTGTAACTGCTTAACGCAGAACCACATCTCTATCGAGGGATCCGTTGAAGCCCGCCTTCCCCGAAAGATTTTCTGACACCTTATTCCTTTAGCGATGCCACTCCCTTTGCCCCGCGGCCTTGATCGCACTTGTCAGTTAAGGCAAGTTTCACTTTGTAAAGTCGGCTTTTGTTGGTGTGCAACTCTCGCATCGTAACTGCTTCGCAATTACCACTGTGCAATGACTTTCTCTTCCTTTTTGAAACAAAGAAGGTGTACATCGATAGCACGGGGTTTCAGCACACGCTCCTTTCGAGCGCGCGCGAAAGGAGCGTAGTTCATGCCGGCGACAAAGAAGGTTTTGGTTGTGGGGGCGCATCCGGACGATTGCGCGCTGGGGGCGGCCGGCATCTCTGTGCTGCTGCGCCGCGCGGGCTGGCAGGTGGTGTTCCTGACGATGACCGACGGCGAGCTGGGCGGCCTGCCTGCCCTGCGTTTGGAAGAAGAACGGGTGAGCGCCAGAATCTTAGACGTGCAGCTGGACTTCGCTCACCTGCCGGACGGTTCCATGCGCGGGCGAGAAACGGTCGAAGTGTTAGAAGAAAAGCTCGCGGCACATAAGCCGGACCTCCTGCTCACCCATGCGCCTACGGATTCGCACGCCGACCACCGCGTACTGAGCGACTCGCTGGTCTCGGCGGCGCGGCGGCAGGCGAGCATTTTGTTCCTCGAGGGCCCGTCCACGCTTCAGTTCTCGGCAGAGCTCAAGCTCGACATCGCGCGGGCTTGGGAGCTGAAGGTGAAGAGCCTGCTGGCGCATGCCTCGCAGCGCGAGCGGGTGCGCACCATCGAGTGGGCGGAGTCGGCCGGACGGCACCGCGCTTGGCCGCATTACCGCAACGGCGTGTGCGAGGCCTTCACACCCGTGCGCCTGGACTTGCAGCTCATGGTGAGCGTGGCCGCCGAAGCCGGGCTGCCGCTGCCCGCGGCGCGGAGTTCTTTTCTAGATTCAAGGCAAAGCGAAGAGTACTCCTGGCCGGGATGACTCCCGCACGGGCTTTCTACGCCGAAATTCAGGCGGCTGACGTAGTACCGAGACTTCTCGGGAAACCCCTGATTTAGACCCGTGGAGAATTATCCGCCGCAGTCCGCCAAAATTCGAGGCAGGCTTAGGTACGTGGTTTAACCGACGAAGCAGGAGGCTGTCCGGCTTGGCAGATATGCCGCGGAAAGCTCGAAACGTGGGCAAACAGGCGCCATGGTCTTTGCCGCGCCCCCGGCATTTAGGAGCCACTTGATGAGCGTTCTTGACGGCTTACTCCGCGCGGCGGGTCTGCGGCCGGCCTGGTGCGGCGTCCTCTTCGACCCTCACAACCCCGGCGGGCGCTTTTGCAGCCTGGAGCCCGCCGGGGGGGGCCGAAAAGGGTTGCGGCCTGGCGCTATCGAATCGAGCTGTGCAATCGGTCTCCAAGAGCCTTGGACGAGGTAGCGGTCAAGCTCGGGTGGCCGCGCGGGCTGGTCGGCGGAGCTTGCTGGACGGCCGCGGCGAGCAGCAGCGTGGGAAGCTACATGCGCGGAAATGTACGCTCGCTCGGCGGCAAGCGGCCCGGCCTTAGCTGCCGGTCGGCATGGCCACGCTGTCGACGGTGGTGGTTTCCACCAGCCCTTCTTGGGAAATGAGCGCCAGCCCAAGCTGCTGCTGCAGTTCCCCGGAAAGGCTCTCGGCGGATGCGTCAGCCGCCCAGTGAAAGTTAATGCTATAGGTGCCGGTCAACCCTGTTTTATCAATCACTGGCTGGCTGAGTTGCGCCGACAGTGCGTCCGCGAGGCTGCCGGGACCGCCTGTAATGTTGATTTGGCCTTGGCCGTCTTTCTTGAGGGTCCGTACCTGTAAGATCGGTTCGTTTGTTCCCGGCAGGTTGGGCGGGGTCGCGGTCTGAAACTTAGCGCCTCCCTCGCCGATAACAAGCGTGAACGTCGAGCCGAGCTTGGTTTCCTGATGGATTACAAGATGCAACCGCTGGGCAAGGACCACTCTCAGGGCTTGATTGGAAACGAGGCTGCCGGGAGAGTTGGACGGCTCGCCGCCCGTATACACAATGTCGAACCGATCCTGGTCAATCCAAGCCGGGCCGCCCGTCAGCTGATTGTCTTTTACCGAGTAAGCCATCGCAATCAACGCTTTCACGGTGGCATTGCTGATAGACGTCCCCTCCGCTGTGTGCTTAAACAGCGTAAAACCGCCCGTGCTGCTCCGCGTCACCGTGATGTGGAGCGGACCGGAAGCAGCCGACGCGCTGCTTGCCTGCGCCATAGCTCGTGGAGACGCGTTCACCCCGAGGAGCACCGGGAGGGCGATCGCGGCGAGGGCCAGCGAGCTGATTACCAGCTTCTTGCCCGCCGAAAGAGCAGTGAACTGTTTGTAGTTCATGATGTGCCTGATCCTTTTTTTGAGATTTGAGCCGTTCACTCCCGCCACGCAGGGCAGCGGGGATTCCACATAGAACTTGCAGGCTTTCAGGACGCCTTCGGCGTAGACGGCGGGTTCACTGCCAAGCCCAAGCGCGCCTTCATCGCAGGCATGTTCCCGTTCCTCCATCTGCCGCGACCCGAGCCACCAAACCAATGGGTGAAACCAAAAGGCCGCTTCGATGAGCATCTGCACCGCCGCGGCGAGATTGTCACGGCGGCGGGCGTGCCAAACTTCGTGGGCGAGAATCGCGCGAATCTCCGGCTCTCGCAGCGCGTCCGAGATCCCCGCGGGCCATAGGAGCACCGGCTGGAAAATGCCGAAGATGCCGGGTTCCAAGCGGCTTTTCGACAGCAGCATCGGGGGCGGCCTGATCCCGGCTGCCGCCGCCAAGGATTGGAGGCAGTCGAACTCCGGCCCTTGCTCGATCGGCTCGGCTGCTCTCCGCATGTGGGCAACCTGGACCCACCGCAGCCGCCACAGCATCAGCTTCGCGATAAAGCCTGTCAGCCAAAGAGCACCCAGCAGGGCAGGCACGCCCGCTGATCCTTCGCGCCATGTCGAGCGGGGAGCAAGCGGCGGATGGGCGCGGCCGAAAGGCTGGCCGGCTGTTTCCAGCACTGCGACAAGGTTCCGTGGCGGCGCTGTAGTGCTTCCCATTCCAAGAGCATGGCCGAGGTGCATCAGCAGGGCGAACGGCAGCAGGAACTTTACCGATGCCGCCAGCCAGATTGTGAAGCGGAAGGCCGCTGGGTCTCTTCTCGCCACGAGCGTGAGACAAGCCGCCGCGAGAGCGAAAACGGTCGATTGCCAAATGTGGTCCGCTAAGGGCGCGGCAGCCCCCTGCACAATATGGGCGAAGCCGCGGATCATTGCTCCCCCGAGCCGCACGCGCGGAGGAGAGCTTCCGCCTCCCGGATGTCCTCCAGCGTCAGCTTGCCCGACTGGATGAGGTGAGCCATCACCGGCTGCGTGCGACCGCCGAATAAGGAAAGCAGCTCATCGATCAAGCGGGTTTGAGCGGCGGCTCGGGTCACGGCCGGGGCGAACACGTGAAAGTTGCCGACCTTTTTCAGCCGCTTAACCGCGCCTTTTGTTTCCAGCCTGTACACGGTGGTTTGAACTGTGGTGTACGCAGGCCTGCGCTTTTCCGGAAAGGCCTCCTGGAGTTCACGGATCGAGGCTTCGCCTCTATCCCAGAGCGCCTCCATGATTTTGTACTCAAGTTTGGCAAGTTTGTGCTCCGCCAAGATGCGCCTCCTACATGCGTATGACTTTCTACTACATTTGTATGCTTGTCAAGCGAGGTGGCCCGTCCGCTACGATCAACCCTTGTGGAAGCTCCCCCCTATCTCGGCCTGGACATCGGCACCAAGCGCATCGGCGTCGCGGTGTCCGACCCGTCTGGGCTGCTTGCCTCGCCGCTTTTGACCGTGTACCGCACCCGTCCGCGCGACGACCTGCGCTCGGTCGCGCGCTTGGCCCGCCGCCACGGGTGCACGGCGGTGGTCGCGGGGCTGCCGCTCCATATCTCGGGCGAGCCGAGCCCCATGGCCGCCAAGGTCGAGCGCTTCGCCGCGGAGCTCGCTCAGCTGTCCGGGCTGCCCGTCCATCTTTGGGACGAGCGGTTGACCACCGCCGAGGCCCACGCCATTCTGTACGCCGCCGGGCGGCCCCGCGCCGAGCACGCCCGCGTCGTCGATCAGGTCGCCGCCGTGCTTATCCTTCAAGGATTTCTCGACGCCCGACGGGATGCCCACCCTCCGCCTCCGCAGGTATAATCACACTTTACGCGGGGCTACACGCTCCGTTTGTAACCTGAAACTTGTTCCCTGAAAACCATGGCCGATACCACCAACACCATTCCCGACCACATCAAGCGAAAGCTCCTCGATGAAATTCACAAGCTCGAGCACGAGCTGGCCCACGAGCTTCCGCAGGAGATCAAAAAAGCCGCCGCGCTGGGCGACCTGAGCGAAAACGCTGAGTACCATATGGCTAAGCAGCGCCAGGAGTTTGTGAATGCGCGCCTAGGCCAAATGAAGAAGCGCATGGGCGAGCTCGCGCTGGTCAATTTCTCAAACATCCCGCATGACAAGGTCGCGTTCGGCTCGAAGGTGACCGTTTTCGATACATCCAAGGACGAGGAGATTGAGTACAAGCTGGTCACGAGCGAGGAGTCCGATGTGGCCAAAGGGCTGATCTCCACCACCAGCCCAATTGGGCGCGCGCTGATCGGCAAGCAGACCGGCGACACGGCAACCGTGGTCACGCCGAACGGCAAGCGCGACCTGGAAGTGCTGCGCTTCACCACGATCCACGATGACGTGGCCTGATGCCCCCGCGCCGTTGGCCTTCTGAGCGGCTTGTGGCCATGCCCTCTCCGCCTGATAATCCACACGCCGTGCCCCGCGCCAACACATGGACCGGTGCGTTCGGCCGCGGCTGCGCCGTGCTGCTCCAGGCCATCGTCAACGGCCTCGCGTTGACCCGTATCTCGCCCAACGTCCTGACCTTTTTCGGCTTGTTGATCAACATCGGCGCGGCCCTGCTGTTCGGCTATGCGAACGAGCACAACTTCGTCCGCATGTTTCTGTATGCCGGCCTAGTCATCATCGGCGCAGGCATCTTCGACATGGTCGACGGGCGCGTCGCGCGGCAAACCAATCAGGTCACGGTGTTTGGCGCGTTTTTTGATTCGGTGATTGATCGCTATTCGGACGTCGCCTTGTTTTTCGGCCTTCTTGTGTATTACGCGCGCGGCAACCGCTTTTTCTACGTCGGGCTGGTCGCTTTTGTCATGGTCACCTCGCTGTTGGTGAGCTACACCCGCGCCCGCGCGGAGGCGCTGATCGGCAAGTGCAAGGTCGGGTTCATGGAGCGGCCGGAGCGCATCGTGCTCATACTGCTGGGTGCGCTGTTTGCCCGCTGGGGCGTCATGGCTCCCGTGCTGTGGATCTTAGCCGTGCTGTCCACCATTACGGTCATCCATCGTATTGCGTACACCTATGAGCGGACCCGCGGCATGACGGCTCTGCCTCCTCCCGGCGCAAGTCGCTAGCCGGGCCTCCTTGCTCTCGTGCATCATGATCGATAGAATGGTGTTTTATCGATCATAAAAGCCGCGTTTCATGATCGATAGAATCTAGCTGTATCGCTCACGCGGCTGTCCGCTTATGGCTATCCATCAAGATATGTTTGTTTTATGATCGATACAGCAGCCCGCTATCGATCATGCATTGGAACTGGGATCAGCCCGATTGGCCGCGCTTCCGATGGCGGGCCGAATGCCTCGCCGGAGCGGAAGAGCGCTTTCTGCGCGGCGCGGGTGTGCTGGTCGGCGTCGGCATGCACCTTGGCGGGGAGGCGCGCGCGCAGGTTTCTGTCCGCGAGCTGAGCGATGAAGCTTTGACCACTTCGGCAATCGAGGGCGAGTACCTGGATCGGGCCAGCGTGCAGTCTTCCGTGCAGCGCGAACTCGGCCTCAAGGCCGACGAACGCAAGCTGCGTGCGCGCCCGAAAGAAACCGGTGTCGCTGAGCTGATGGTTGACCTATACCGGACCGCCGGCAAGCCGCTGGGGCGGCCGACGCTGTTCCGCTGGCATACCCAAGTGATGAACGGGTCGGAGGAGGTCCATAATGTGGGCCGTTGGCGCACCAGTCCGGAGCCGATGCAGGTGGTTTCCGGGCCCTACGGGCGGCAGAAGGGACATTTCGAGGCACCGCCGTCCGTCCGCGTTCCGGAGGAAATGGCGACGTTTGTCCGCTGGTTCAACCGAACCGGCCCGGGCGGCCCGGCCCCGCTGCCCGCGCTCGCCCGGGCCGGGATCGCGCACTTGTACTTTGAGTGCGTCCATCCGTTCGAAGACGGCAACGGGCGCATCGGGCGCGCGGTCGCCGAGAAAGCTCTGGCGCAGGCCTTTGGGCAGCCGGCCATGGTCGGATTGGCCCAGGCCATCTACGCGCACCAAAAGGCGTACTACGCGGCGCTGGAGGCGGCAAACAAGCGCAATGAGGTCACAGGCTGGCTCACCTGGTTCGCGGAGATCGCGCTTGAAGCACAAGCACGTACGCTCGCGCATATTGAGTTTTTGCTCGCGAAGACCCGCCTGCTCGATGGGCTGCGCGGCCGTTTGAACCCGCGCCAGGAAAAAGCCATATTGCGCATGCTGCGGGAAGGGCCGGACAAGATCACGGGCGGCTTTGAAGGAGGAATGAGCGCGGGCAAGTACGCCACGATCACCGATGCCGCGCCCGCGACCGCCACGCGCGACCTCCAGGAGCTTGTGCAGCTGGGCGCGTTTCTGCGTTTGGGCGAGCGCAAGCATACCCGCTACATGCTCAACCTGCCCGCGCCCGCTTTTCCGGCGTTCGCGGGTTAAGCGCGGCAGGAGACAATGGAGTAGACCGTAGGAGGACCGCATCCCGCACACCCCTGTTCTGCTTCTCCACGGCGGCGCTTGGGCCATCCCCGACAGCCTGAAGGCGGCGCACGAGCGCGGTGTGCGCGCGGCCCTCGCGCGGGGGTATGCGCTGCTCGAAGACGGCGCACACGCGCTCGATGCGGTCGAGGCCGCGTTGCCCGTGCTTGAGGACGACGAAACGTTCGACGCGGGGC
>CAXTUV010000105.1:0-1431 GCA_964247445.1 uncultured Acidobacteriaceae bacterium
CTGCTGGGACGAGCACGGCGGGGTAAACGAGAACGTCTTCGCGTACTCGAACCAGCGTGACGGGCAGCGGGCGCTGATCGTCTACAACAACGCCTACGCGGCGGCGCGTGGGACGCTGCACCAGTCGGCGGCCTACATGGACAAGGGCGCGGGGCAGTTGCGGCAGCGCTCGCTCACCGACGCGCTCGCGCTCCCGACCGACCGCGATGCGATTCTGGCCTGGCGCGATAACGCGACCGGCCTCAGCCACCTGCGCCGGGCCAACGAGTTCAACGAACGCGGCTTCCATGTAGATTTGCGCGGCTACGGCTACACTGCTCTGCTGGACTGGCGCGAACTGCGCGCGGACGCCATGCACGCGTGGGACCGGCTCTGCGACCTGCTGGGCGGCCGCGGTGTCGAAAACCTGGACCGGGCGCTCTTGAACCTGGAACTCGAGCCGGTACACAACGCGCTACGGGCCGCGCTTGAGCCGCGCCTAGTCCGCGAGTTCGCCGCGCTTGCCGACCGGACTGCCTCCACCGTCGTGGACGCGCCCGAGCTGCTGCCGCACAGCGAGTTACTGGAAGAGTGGATCATCTGCGGCGCGAGCTTCATCGCATCGGCGCGGGAAGAGTACTTCAAGCGGGTGCAGCCGCCTCCGCCGGCCGAGCCCCAAGTGCCGGGCGCGGACGCGCCCGCGCTTGTCGACGCCGAAACGCAAAACGAAGCGGCGCTGACCGAAACGCGCCTTCGCGCGCGGGTGCAGGCGCTGCTTCGTCTGCCGTTGGCGGAAGCCGCGTTCGCCGAGCCCTGGCCTGCGGAGGCGCGCCGCGTGCTCCCCAGCACAAGCCCCGCCGCCAATGCAGGCTGGCTGTGGGCCCCGGGGCTGGCCTATACTCTGCTTGCTGCCGCCGGAGAATCCCTGAGCCTGGCCGCCCCGACCGGTCCGGCGCTCACGCTTTTCGACAGGTTCGGCTTGCGGGAGGTGCTGGCCGGGTGCTTCGCGCTGGTCGAGTTCGCGGGCGAAGACACCTGGCGCGCCGCCGCCCGGGTGCGCTTGGCGCTCGCGGCGGGCGTGGGGCCTTCGGAAGAAGAGCCGACCGGCAAGCATTCTGAGGCGCTGCGCGCGGCCGATCGCAAGCTCGGGCTGCCGCGCGCGGCCTGGGACGACGGCGATGCCCGCTGGCTCGCCGGGGTGAATGAGCACGAAGGCGTCACGTACTTCAACAAGGAAGCACACGCGGAGCTGGTATGGTGGCATGCGCTGCCCGACCTGCTTGTGCTGGGTACGCAGCCCGTGCCCGAGCCGCGCGAGGTGGAAGCACTCGCCGTCGCGCTTGCCGGCGCGTTTGCTGAGGCGGAGTCGGCGGGCTATCGGTTTTTACCGGCCGCAGAGACGCTGCTGATCGAGCAGGTCGCGGTCACGCCCGCGGTGAAAGCAGTTTCGGA
>CAXTUV010000105.1:1441-8629 GCA_964247445.1 uncultured Acidobacteriaceae bacterium
GGTTCCAGCTGCGCCTTCAACAAACGGCTTTGCCGCCGGCGAACCTGAAGCCGCCGGACGCGTATTTACCGTCGACGTGGAAGCCATGCCCGTAGGAGAACCGGTCACGGTGGCGCAAGCTCCGCACAAAGAGCCCGCTGCGAAGACCGCCGCGAAGAAGACCCCGGCTCCGAAGAGCGCGCCCGGTACGGCCCCGAAGAAAGGGCCGAAAAAGTAGGCGCGCAGCGCCCGCCCTACTCGGTGAGCGGCGACTCTTCCGACGGGGCGGGCGCGGGCAGACGGACATTGTTTTCGTCCACAAACACGAGCTTCGGCTTCCAAGCCGCCGCTTCCGCTTCGTCCACCCAAACAAAGGTCGCGATAATCACCAGGTCGCCGGCAGCGGCCATCCGTGCCGCCGCGCCGTGCAGGCAAACCTCCCCGGAGCCGGCCTGCGCTGGAATGGCGTAGGTCTGCAAGCGGCTGCCATTCGTCACGTTCCACACGTGGACTGCCTCAAAGGGCAGGATATCCGCCGCTTCAAGCAGCAGGGAATCGACCGCGATGCTGCCCTCGTAATGGAGGTCGGACCGGGTGATGGTGGCTCGGTGGATCTTGGATTTGAGAAGCTTACGGTGCATAATGATGTTCTCAATGTAGCGACTACTAATTTCAGGTAAGCAAGCCAGCACGCGTAACTGCGTGCAAAGTATTCACAATTGGTATATTGTCAAAGGTCTTAAGCGAAAGCAGGTGGCGGTCGCCGGAAACAACCATGTCAACTCGGCCTGCGCTTGCGGTTGCAAGGACGTTGTCATCAAAGGGGTCTTTACAAAGATGTGGGAAGTGAACCGGAGAAATCAGAGTGCTCGTTTGCTCGTAATAATCGACGATATCTGAAGCTGATCGAGAAATGGAAGAAAGTTTGCGCTCAAATTTCTTGTAGCCAAGCACAATTGTGAGTTCGGCGATTAGATTCGAGCTCGTAATAAGCTCCACTCTTTCTGCGTGGGCCGCCGAGAGAAGCAGGAGAGGCGTGCCACCCCAAAGAAACGCAGATATAACTACATTTGTATCAAGCACTAACCTCATATGGCCGAACTGTTCACGCCACGCTCTTTTCGGGTCCGTTGAATTTCTTCCTCGACCTCTTCCGGCGTCATTCTGTCTTTGTCTGGCGCCGCGGCGCTCTGGCTTAGAACCTCGAAAGAAAAGTGCAATCTGGGCACCTGATTCCGAGCATGGAGTTGATTCAAAAGCCAATTGACATAGTCATTAGAATTGAACAAACCCTCTTTAAGAGCCTGCTCCGCCAACCAGTCGGGGACTTCTACCTCAATCTTCATGTCGAATCCTTGGAATCACTTTACTCCAACCGTCACAGGCATCCATCTCTCAACCGAAGAACAGAGTCGGATGGCATGGTGACGATGCGTCGCTGTCTAGAACTCCTCGCTGAACGCGACTTCCCCTTCCACCGCGACCTGGTAGGCCGATACGCGCCGCTCGAAGAAGTTGGTCAGCTCCTGCACGTCTTGCAGGTCCATGAACGGAAATGGGTTGTGCGAGCCGAAGATCTTGCCCATGCCCAGCCGTTCCAGCCGCTGGTCGGCGACGTACTGGAGATACTCGCGCATGTCGCGGGTGGATAGGCCAGCGACGCCGCCCGCGAGAAGATCCTCGGAAAACTGCAGCTCCGCATCGACCGCTTCGCGCAGCATCTGCTGCACCTGCGACTGCATGCGGTCGTCGAACATGCCCGGGTTCTGCTCGCGCACCGTCCGGACTACCTCAAAGGCGAACTCCAGGTGCGCGCTTTCGTCGCGGAACACCCAGTTCGTGCCCGCCGCCAGGCCATGGAGCATGCCGCGCGAGCGGAAGAAATACACGTAGGCGAACGCCGCGAAAAAGAACAGGCCCTCGATGCAGCTTGCGAAACAGATCAGGTTGAGCAGGAACTGCCGGCGGTGCTCATCGGTTTCGAGCGTGTTGATCTGCTCGATTGAATCCATCCATTTCATGCAGAAGTCGGCCTTCTTACGGATGGACGGGATATTATCAACCGCCGCGAAGGCCGCATTGCGCTCACTCGGCTCGGGGATGTAATTATCGAGCAGCGTGAGATAGAACTGCACGTGCACGGCTTCCTCATACAGCTGCCGCGAAAGATATAGCCGTGCTTCCGGCGAGTTGATATGCTTGTATAGATTCAGCACTAGATTATTCGCGACGATGGAGTCGCCGGTCGCGAAGAAAGCCACTAGGCGCTGAATTACATGCACTTCGGCCGGGGTCAGCCGCTGCTTCAGGTCGACTAAGTCGGTTGAAAAGTCGATCTCCTCGACCGTCCAGGTATTTTTAATGCCGTCCTTGAACATTTCAAAGAAGGTCGGGTACTTCATCGGACGCAGGGTAAGGCACATTCCTGGATCAAGAATGGATTCGGGTACTTCAACAGCTGAAGACATAATCAACTCCTTGTAAGTAAAGTAAGTGTCATCCTGAGCGAAGCGAAGGATCTGCTTTCTCGCTCAGGATGACCTGAGAAAAGTAAGAGCTACTGGCAGGCTTCGCAGCTCTCTGGGTTGTCGAGCGAGCAAGCCACCGCGCTCACGGGCGCGGCAGGCGCTTGGGTCTGTGCCGCATGCCCGACGGTGGTCTTCGCGATACGCGTCGCCGGCCGCGAGCGCAGGTAGTAGGTCGTCTTCACCCCGGCCTTCCAAGCGTGCATGTACATCGACGACAAGCGGCCGATGTTCGGCGATTCGGCAAATAGGTTGAGCGACTGCGACTGGTCAATGTACGCCCCGCGCGCGGCACCCATATCAATAATGGCCCGCATCGGCAGCTCCCACACCGTCCGGTAGCGTAGGCGAATATCGTCCGGCAGCTCGGTCAAGCCCTGCACACTGCCTTCCGCCATTTTGATGCGCGTCCGCACACCGTCGTTCCAAATGCCGCGGCTTTTGAGCTCGTCGACCAGGTACTTATTGATCTGCAGGAACTCGCCCGACAAGGTTTCGCGCTTGAACAGGTTGGAAATCTGCGGCTCGATGCACTCATAGCAGCCCACGATCGAAGCAATGGTCGCGGTCGGCGCGATCGCGATCAGCAGTGAGTTGCGCAGCCCATGCTTCTTGATGCGGTCCTTCAGCACGGCCCAGCGCGCACTATCCTTCGGCGCTACCCCCCACAGGTCGAACTGCAGGTGGCCGGAAGCCGCGCGCGTGTCGGCAAACGCCGGGTGCGCGCCTTGCGCTTCCGCCAGGTCGCAGCTGGCCCACAGCGCGTGGTAGTAAATCTCCTCCTGGATGCGGGTCGAAAGCTCCCGCGCTTCGGTGGAGTCAAACGCCAACCCGAGCTGGAAGAACACATCCTGCAAGCCCATGACGCCCAACCCCACCGGCCGCCACTGCGCGTTCGAGCTCGCCGCTTGCGATACCGGGTAGTAGTTGATGTCGATCACGCGGTCCAGCATCGGCACCGCGAGCTTGACCGTGTGTGCCAGCTTGTCGAAATCGAAACGGCCAGACGAAACATGCCGCGCCAAGTTGATCGAGCCCAGGTTGCACACCGCCGTCTGATCGTTCGAGGTCACCTCCGTGATCTCCGTGCACAGGTTCGACAGGTGGACGACGTTCCCAGGCTTGCCGGTCTGGTTGCAGCGCAGGTTGGTCGTGTCCTTGAAGGTCATCCAGCCGTTGCCGGTTTCAGCGAGCGTCCGCATCATGCGGGCGTACAGGTCGCGTGCCTTCACCGTGCGCACCGCCAGCCCTTCGCGCTCCGCGGCCTCATACGCCTGGTCGAACTCCGCGCCGAATAGGTCGGTCAAGTGCGGCACGATCTTCGGGTCGAACAGCGACCACGTCCCGTCCGCGTCAACCCGGCGCATAAACAGGTCCGGAATCCAATTGGCCGTGTTCAGGTTGTAGGTGCGCCGCGCGCCGTCGCCGGTGTTGTCGCGCAGCTCCAGGAACTGCTCCACATCCGCGTGCCATGGCTCCAAATACACGCACGCCGCGCCCTTGCGCTTGCCGCCTTGGTTCACCGCCGCCACGCTCGCATCGAGCGTCCGCAACCACGGGACGATGCCGTTCGACAGCCCGTTCGTCGCGCGGATCAAGGAACCTTCCGAGCGAATTCGATGGAAAGCCAACCCGATGCCGCCCGAAAACTTCGACAGCTGCGCGACCTGCTTGTAGATGTCGTAAATGCCTTCCAGCGAGTCCTGCGGCGAGTCGATCAGGTAGCAGCTTGACATCTGCGGGTGCCGTGTGCCGGAGTTAAACAGGGTCGGCGAGGACGGCATATAGTCATGCGCGGCCAGCAGCCGGTAAAAGGGAACCGCCTCGGCAACTGTTACCGCGAGCCCGCAGGCGACGCGCAGGAAGAAGTACTGGGGCGTCTCGATCACCTTGCGCGTGATGGGGTGGCGCAATAGGTAACGGTCGTATACGGTGCGCAGGCCGAAGTACTCAAAGCGCTCGGAAAACTCATCCTCGATCGCATTGTTCAGCTTGCGCGCGTTGTTGCGGACAAACTCAATAGCCGCCTCGCTGATCAACCCCTGCTCGTGTCCCAGCTCCATCGACTGGGTGAACGAGTAGATATTCTGCCCGGCCACCTCCTTCACAATCGTCTCGTGCAACAGCCGCGCCGCAAGCCGAGAGTATTCGGGCTCCTCCGCGATCAAAGCCGCCGACGTTTGAATCGAGATGGAGTCGAGCTCGCGGGTGCTCGCGCCGTTGAACAAGCCGCCGATGGTCTTCGACGCGACCCGCATCGGGTCGATATGCGCGAGGCCATGCGTGTGGCGCTGCACCGCGCGGACGATCTTGTTCACGTCGACTGACTCCAACCCGCCGTTGCGCTTGCGCACCTGCATCTGCGGGGGCGCTTCAGGCAACGGGAAATCCGGGATGACGTCAGCTAGGGTGCTTTGGAGCGAAGCCTGCGTTTCAGCCAAAGGGGTACTCTCTTTCCGCCGCTGCCGGTAGAGGGCGCGGCTTGCCAGGGGGAAGGCTGCATCTCCGGCATTGCTTGTGAGCAAGCGCCGTACCACCACTATATCTTGTGGTCACCTACTGCCCGACGCCTATAGATTGTGTAAAACGAGTACATAATTCGTGGTATCGAGGCTCGCACCCGCATCAACACTGCCGATAAGCGCCGCCGGCCCGCACCAGGATCGTTACCGCATGGAGGTCACCCCGCGTGCACGCGGGTGTGCTTTGCCCAAGCAAAACGACTGTAAGATCACCCCAAGCGCCCACCCCGGAGTTCCCTTGCTTTACTGGCTGCTCTACCAAAAGCTGTTCCCGTACTTTTCGCCGTTCCGCATCTTCCGCTACGTCACCTTTCGGACAGCATTCGCTTCGCTCACCGCGTTGCTCATCGGGCTGTTTATCGGGCCGTATGTGATCGAAAAGCTGCGCGCGTTCCAAATTGGCCAGTACATCCGCGAGGACGGGCCGCAGGCGCACCAAAAGAAGGCCGGCACCCCCACCATGGGCGGCGTGCTCATCTGCATCTCCATCCTTTTGCCGACGCTCCTGTGGGCCGACCTGTCAAACCCGTTCATCTGGCTTGTTATCCTGTCCACCGCGGGCTTCGGCACCATCGGCTTCGCGGACGACTACATCAAGGTCGTGCACCGGCGCAACCTGGGACTGACGGCGCGCGCCAAGACCGGCTACCAAATCCTGGTCAGCACCGGCGTCGCGGTCGCGCTCGTGTCCATGCAGTCGCAGGGCAGCTATTCAACGGATGTGCTGGTGCCGTTCTTGAAGCGCCTGCACCCGGCGCTCAGCATTCCGGCGCTGGTCGGCGTCCCGCACTTGCATCTGCTGGCGTTTCTGCCGTTCATCGCGTTTGTGGTCCTGGTGATCGTCGGTTCAAGCAACGCGGTAAATCTGACCGACGGGCTCGACGGTTTGGCGATCGGCTGCACCATCATCGCGGCCGCCGCGCTCACGGTGCTGACCTACGTCAGCGGTCACGTCGTCTTCGCCGACTATCTTGAACTCCAGCGGATGTCCATGGTCAGTGAGCTGACCATTTTCTGCGGGTCCATGGTGGGCGCGAGCATCGGCTTCCTTTGGTACAACGCGCACCCGGCCGAGGTCTTCATGGGCGACGTGGGCTCGCTTGCTTTAGGGGGTGCCATTGGGACAGTCGCGGTCGCGATCAAGCAAGAGCTGCTGCTGCCGTTCATCGGCGGCATTTTTGTGCTGGAAGCCCTATCGGTGATTCTCCAGGTCGGCTCGTACAAGCTGAGAAAGAAGCGCATCTTCAAGATGGCTCCGCTGCACCATCATTTCGAGCTGGCCGGCTGGTCGGAGTCGAAAGTCATTGCCCGGTTTTGGATCGGGGCGCTGGTGTTCGCGCTCTTCGCGCTGACGACCTTGAAGCTGCGCTGAACAACCCTGCCGGGGATTTACACTCAGCGCAGTGGGGCGGAGAAGAACTGCTTCGCGCAGGTGCCTGCCGAGCGAGAAGAACAGGAGGATCAGCTGATGGCAACCATTCCTGAACATCGTCCGCAGCTCGACTATGAGGAGCAGCTCGCCCGCATAGCGCGCATGCGGCTGGAGTCGGACAAGTTCGCGGCTGAGATGCGCAAGCTGTCAGCGGAAGCGTTAAAGCTGGATCGTGACCGCACCCTGGCACCTTGGGTGATCGCGACCTCCCTCGTCGCTGCCAGCCTTGCAGCGACCATCGTGGCTGTCGTGAACCATTTCCTACGCTGAAGCAAGCGGGTGTGGCCGCGAGAGAGTGGATGTAAAAACGAAAGAGCAAGTCCGTAGCCGTAGAAGGTGTTTCCGGGGATGGAGCTGAAAAACAAACGCGTGTTGGTGGTCGGCCTGGGCCGTTCGGGGCTCGCCGCAGCCTTGCTTCTGCGCCGCAAGGGCGCGCAGGTCACCGTATCCGACATCCGCAGCGCCGAGGCGCTCGAGAAAGAAATCCCCAAGCTGCTCGAAGAAGGCATCGCGGTTGAAGCGGGCGGCCACGGGCTGCTCACCTTTCGCCGGCAGGACCTGCTGGTGGTCTCGCCCGGCGTCCCGCTCGATACACCCGAGATCAAGCAGGTGCGCGCCTTCGGGCAGCGCATCATTGGCGAGGTCGAGCTGGCCTCGCAGTTCCTTCAAGGCCGCACGATCGCGATCACCGGCTCCAATGGCAAAACCACAACCACGAGCCTTTGCGGCG
>CAXTUV010000106.1:0-8593 GCA_964247445.1 uncultured Acidobacteriaceae bacterium
CGCTTTCGGGATGCTAGCTATGGTACGCCGGGGTCATCGAGAGCGATGCACATTTCTGAGTCGCGGCGTGAACGGTTAAAGCAGTCGGTTGGAGTCTTCCCCCAAGTAGCCGCTCTAGCCATGGACATCAGGGCAGCACACAACGCACACGATCGAGGAGGCGCCTTCCGGACCGGCTCGCGGAGCCGCTCGACAGGCTGATGCATCCTCTCATCAGCTCCCTATGCATAGGCCTAGCACTAGTAGTGAAAGCGGTAGCGCACCTCGCCGAAAATCTGTCGCGGATCGTTGAAATGGAAGCCGCCGAATGTGAGGCTGTTGTCGAGAAGCACCCGGCGGTTCGCGAGGTTGGTCGCGCTCACCTCAGCGGTCACTCTTTCGCCGAAGTCCTTGCTGAATGACAGGTCGACGCTCGTATTGTGAGGCAGGTAGGCATTTGGGTAGGGAGTGGCAGCGTCGGGATCGCCATTGGTGAAGCCCGAGCCGTAATAGATGTTGGTGGAAGCGAACACGCGCAATGGCAAGGCGGCATTCAAGCCCACGTTGAGCGTATTGCGTTGGTCGTGGTCGACAGGGGTGTAGGCAAACCCGCTGTCGCAAGCCGGGCTGCCGATCGGCGTACAGATCAGCCCTCCCGTGATGTTTCCCCGCTGTTCGGCGATCTGATTCGAATAGGCGAGGTGCGCCTGCCCGAACCGCCACAGCCGCGGAGAACGCAGGGTAAGCTCCCACGCGCGGACGAGCGCGCCGTCCACTGTGACCGGATAGTAAATGCTCGAGTCGCCTACATTGGAGTGATCCAGAAAATTATTGACGCGGGTCCTGAAAGTATCCGCGTCGAGCAGCCACCCGCGAAACGGAATCTGCACGCCGAACTGATGTTCCTCGTCGCGCTCGCCGTGGAGCGGCTCAAACGCGGTGTCGTTGGCTTCAGCGAACTGGACCACGGGCCCTGAGGCGGTGAGCAGCGGAGGCGGCTGGTAGAACCGGCCGTAGAAGCCGCGGAACACCCAGTGGAGCTTGGGAAGGCGAACTGCCGCGCCGAAGCGGGGGTCTGCTTCATTCTCAGTGAACTGACCCTGAAAGTGGGTGGCACGAAGGCCGGCGATGAGGGTGAGCCAGGAGGCCGCCTTATAGTTGTCGGAAATGTATTCCTCAATAACGCCGCCGGACGCCTGATCTGGAACTGAAAAAGGCGCCGTGCCCGAGCCGTCGTTGAAGGCCGCGCCGAACAGGTAGCCGTCATGCTGGCCGAAGGAGTAAAGCCCGACCTGGACTGTGTTGCGGGCCACCTCCGTCGTCAGGGAAACCTGCGCACCGGCGTAATCGGAGCTGCGGTCGGAAGTGGTGGCGACCGGGGTGTCCGTGGGATTGCCTTCGTAGTCAGCCTGGTTGTGGTGGTAAAAGGGCGACACCTGCAGAACCGTTGAAGCGTTGAAGGTGTGAAGCCAGGAGAAAGCGGCGAGGCCGTCGATCTCATGCTGGCTGTCACGCAGCCCGCTTGAGTTGAACTGCTGATTTTCAAAGCTGTCGGGGTTGGGGTCGTAAGGAATCTGGAAGAAGTCTGTGCGAAGCTGCGTCACGAGCCGGAACTGGTCCTCGGCAGTGCGGTTGTAAATAAAAGAAGCAAAACCCCCATAGCCGTCCGCAGCGTCGTGGTAGATGCGGCCGATTGGCGTGGAGAGCCCGGAATCGCTGCGATTGCCGTTGAGGCTGGCATGGTAGGCGAGCTTCCCCGTGTGATCGCCGAAGTTGATCTGGTCGTTCGTTTGCCGGAAGCTGCCCCCGCTCAGGATGAGCTCCGCCTGGCGATCCCTCTCAAAGCCGGTGCGAGGAACGACATTGAACACCCCATAGGTACGGTCCCCGATGTCCGCGGTGTAGCTGCCGCGCTGCGCTTCCACATAGCCGATGTCCTTGGGGTCGATTTGCGCGCCGAGGTTGCTCGCGATATTGGTGTTTGGAATCTCGACGCCGTCGATCAACCAACTGACCTGGTGGCCGCCGCGCAGATGGAGCTGGTCATGCGTGACGTACGCTCCGGGCACGTAGTCTGTGATCATCGCGAGGCTATTGGTGCGGTCCGCGCCGGGAGTCCGCGCGATGTCCTCCTGGCTGATGAGAACCGATGGTGTCGCGGTGTTCACATTAGCTGTTTCCAGAGGATTTTCGACCTTTACGGCCTCCTGCACCGTACCGAGCAGCAGGTCGAAGCGCAGAACCGGCGAAGTATCCGAGGCTAAGGTGAGGGTGGTCTGCGCGCTTTCAAAGCCGGTCTGTGAAACCGTGACTGTGTACTCCCCGAGCGGAACGGACGTAAGCGCGAAAGACCCATCCGTGCCGGTGACGGCTGTCGCGGCGAAGCTCGAACGCGCGGCGCGGACTTCGATGCGCGCGCCGAAAACCGGGCGATGCTGAGGGGCGCGAACCACGCCATGTAGCTGACCGAAGATGCCGGCATAGGCTGCCGACGCCTGAAGAATAGGGGGAAGACACAGCCAACCAAATGGACGCATGGGGAACTCCACAAAGCCGTCTCTCCGGCCGCCCCGCGGGTCTGCAGGGGCAGGCACGGTATGTGCGCGATTCCGCGCGGATGCCGACCCGAGAGCACGGCCAAGCCGGCGCTTACCGAATGCGGCGAATCAGAGAAACAGCGTTGCGGGCGGCCCGCGCTTATGGCGGGTTCGATCGTTGGCGATGCGGCGCTTGCACTCAGTCTGTGCGGCGCACGCGGGATGGCTCACCAGCGATGCAAAGACCGCCTGAGCCGTGGGAGCGGCCAAAGCGTCGCTCCATGTGGCGGCAATAATGCCGGGGCAGCAAGGGCACTTGTCCGGGAGGGCGCGGAATGACACACCCTGCCCGGCGAGCGCTTGCCGCTCACCCGCGCTCATCATGCAGCGATGCTCGCCATTCCTTCGGCAGCACGCCGGCAAGCCCGCGCTTCTCGTCGCTCCGTAGGCTAGGAGCGGAGAAAGCAAAGGCAGGCCGAATACCGCCAGCAGAAGAATGGAGAGCAGTTTCCGCACCGCCTCCAGTGAAACACCCGAACCCGAGTTCAGCAACCCTGAAACTGAGCCCGGCCCCGCTTTCGCTGTTGCGGGCTAAATACCTGTAGTCGCTGAAAAGGGGTGAAAAGGACCAAATATGGAACGAGTGATGAAGCCCTGCCCGGAGTGCGTTGTCCCGCCTGGGCTGGATCGAGCCGGCCGTGCTGCTCCTGTTTGGGTTTTCCCTGAGAGTGCGCCTGGTGCCAGCGCGTCGCGCACCTGCGCCTGCGGGGCGTGCTGATGCCGAAGGGCGAGCCCGGCGTGAACCCGAACACTCGTCCGCGATGCAGGGCAGTTGAGAGACCACTATCCTCCGGTGCGCACAGACGGGGACGGGTAGGACGCCAAGCGAGTTCGCCAGCCAGTACGCGACTGGCCGCGTACTGGCTGCAACTAAAACCGGCTGCGGACTAACACAAGCTTTGCCATAGGAAAGCCAGGCCTTTCAGGCGCCGCACGCTGTTATGTAACCAGGGGGTACCAGGACCACTCGGGTCCTGATTGCTTTTCTATTTAAGTCGAGCCATAGTAGGTTCTTTGCTGACGCGAGCTTTGCGTTCAGCATGGAGGGATGGGCAAGCCGCAGCGTAAATACACGAGTGATATACCGGGTGAAAAGTGGGAGTTTGTGCTGCTGTGCCGCGAAGACAGCCCGCAGTGAAAGCGCAACTACGTAAGGTGTTCAACGGGGTACGGTATGTGGCGCGCACCAGCTGTCCTTGGCGATTGCTGCCGAATAATCTTCCCCCTGGGCGTCGCTGTACCAGCAGATTAGGGGAAAGCCTTGCCAGCCCGTCGCGACCTGAATGACCCAGTGCAGCCCGCGCAGCGTAAAGCCGGACGGTATCTGAACCCGCGCCACACTATGGGACTGATCCTTCACAACTACACTTTGAGCTGCACCGGAATGCCCGACCTTGTTGCGGTCCCGAAAGGGGCCGATTCGGCAAGCTTAGGTTTTATACGCTTGCTTATGCCGTCTCCTTATCCCCGGCTCCGCTTGCCGCCCACCCCAGACCTCCTTGTGCTCCCCCTCTTGCAATCTGTCCTTGAGTAGCTTTAAGCCCGGCTCAAGGCCTCCAGGGCAGCGCTTTCCTTCTCTGTCGAAGCGAACGGAATATCAGCGGCTTCCGCCCGGCCCAGCATGCGCCGATACAGCGCGACATATTGGGCTCCCACAAGCTCCGGACGGCAAAGCGAACGGAGGGCGTCGTGGAAACGCGCGCCGTCTTCGGCGAGGCTCGCAGGGGAGCGGAGCCAATCGGCGAGAACGGCAGCCCACCTGGCGGGATCGCCAAAGCGCAGGCCGTTGGGCAGCCGAAGCCCGTTCGGCAAGGTGTCCCGCGAACCGTCGACATCGTTGAGCAGCGTGGGGGTGCGGCTCGCGGCCGCTTCCACCACAGCATTCGGAAAGCCCTCGGTTTCGCTCGGGAGAACATGAAAGGCATACGCGCCGTAGCGGTCGCGAAGATCAGGAGCAAACCCGCGCAGGGCAACTTCGCCATCCAGGCCCCGGGCGCAGATCAGATCCTCAAGCGTGGCCCGCAGCGGGCCCTCGCCGTAGATGTCGAGCTGGGCGGAAACACCGGCCTGCTTCAGCAGGGCCCATGCCTCAATCAGGTGAACGTGCCCCTTGACGGGTTCAAGCCGGCCGACGGAGATCACTTTCGAGCCAGCGCGCGGCTGCGGCGCGGGCTCGTCGAAGGGCAATGGATTATAGATAAGCGAGACCTCGCGGGCTCGTGTCGCGCGCCGTATGTACGCGACTACCGAGGGGCTTACCCCTGTAGCCCATGCTGGCCCGAACGCCTTGAACCAGCCCGCTTGAGGAAAGGTAAGGTGGCCCGTGAAAAGAACTGGTATCCCGAGTGCGCCGCCGACCAAGCGCGCCAACACCGCCAGGCGCCGGTGATGCACATGGATCAGCTCGCAGCCCGTGGCGCGCAGCCAGCGCGCGAAGCGTAGAAGTTCCGTGAGCAGAGTCGGCCCCTTGCCCATGAGCCCGAACGACCGCATGCGGCTCGCGGGTAGAACAGCGGCTTCCTGAGCACCCGCGCCTTGCCGGGCGAGCGAGGAACAGCCGACAAGGTAAAGGTCGATCTCTTGGAAGGCGGGGCAATGCGCGAGCCGCTCGATCACCCGGGTAATGCCGCTGCCGCGGTAGAAGTTGTCATTCAGAATGCAGATACGCACCGGCCATCTCCTTTCTGCCTTGGTTCAAGGCGCGTTACGCGGAGATGAAACTCCGCTCGGGCTCCTCAGACGCCTTTCGCCGCCGCAGCTTGCCGGTTACGAAGCCCGCCAGAAGCAGGCAAGGCTCGCCAAGGTAGCGGAATCCCAACCGCCGCGGTTCATTCAAGAGCCGGTAAAGCCACTCCAGCCCGATCCGACCCATCCAGGGTGGCGGCATCGGCAAAGCGCCCGCGAAATAGTCGAGCGTGGCACCGGAAGTGACGATGACATTGGCGCTGAGGGCGTCGAAGTTCTCCTCGATCCACTGCTCCTGTCGCGGCATACCCATGCCGACGAACAAGATGTGAGGCGCGAACGCGGCGATACGCTCCAGCAGGTGCCCGTTCTCGGCGCTGCCGAGCTCCTTCGCGAAAAACCCGTGCTCGGCGGCGAGGTCGAGGCCGGGAAACGCATCGCGAAGGGCTTTGGTGCCCTGCTCTGAAACCTTCGGGGACGAGCCCAGGTAAAGTACGCGCCATTTGTTGACTCGCGCCAGATCCAGGAGCGGCGGTAACGCGGTGTTGTAGGCAATCCGGTGCTCGCGGTGGAACGCAAAACCATGCAGCCGAGCGAACAGGATCATGGACATCCCATCGGCCTGCACCCAGCGGGCCCGCCGGTAAAAGCGCTCCAGCAGCCCGGGCGCGGCATTCTCTGCCATTTCCTTCTGAAGCAGGTACATGCTGTGCAGATTGTGATGCGCGATGATGTACTTGTCCTCCGCTGTGATCGCGTGCTCCACCGCCCGGTGAAATCCAGCCATGGTCATCGCGTGCACACTCACGCCCAGAAAGTCGGCCTGCGGGAAGGCAGGCTCTGTGTCGGCGGCCTTAAGGTGATCGCTCGAAATGGTGATATGCGGTTCGCGGGCCGGGGCTACCCCGATGCGCCCTGCGGAGAAGCTCGTTTGCCGCGTGGCCTTACTCATTGAATTGCTTTCTGGATAAGTATTTGTGATTTCTGTCGCTGACACGCCGCGTCAGTTTCTTCTGGGAACTTGCTTGCATAAGGAGAAGGTTTCTGGGTGACTCTTCCATACGTGCTTTATCGGCGCAAATAAAAAAGACGTGAATGTTACCCTTCATGACTAGAAGGTGGGATTGAGCGTTACTAATTAGGAGGAGCATGTGTCGAAAGCCGTATAACCGGACAGAGCCGGCGGCTCGCGCTGGAAGCTAACTACCATGCTTGAAAGAAATCCATTTTTGGGAAGGTGGGATACGTATGACTTAGAATCTGCGGCGGCTGCGGATGTACTCGTGCCGGGCCGCGTAAAAGCTTGCTACTCGAGGTTTGCGGTGCTGCTTAGCCCTAGAAGACCCGCTTGGGCGGCGGATCTTCCTTAGGGGTTTGCGGGTCTATGAGGCCGCTCCGCTGCCGAAATTGCAGCCCGGCATGGTCCGATCGTTCGTTCGTTTAGAAATCGGCCAGTGCGGTTCTGCGCCAGTGGTTAGCCTGCGTGCACACGTAGTGGAAATTCTGATCATCCGTGAACTGCCCCGGCGCGCACGCCGCCGAGGAACTTGCGGGTGTTTTCAGGGTCTCGAAGAAGGTTCCCGACGAGTCCGCCCCGGCCACGCTGGCACCGCTGCCGTTGCGCACGTTGAATGCGTATGCTCCCGCCCCGTCGCCAAGCTGCACGTTGGAGCTCAAGGGCGAAACATGCCACTCACCCGTGCCGCCCCCGCTCGTGCCGTCATAGAACCACACCGCGGCGCGGTAGGGCGCGCCGGACTCCTGCACGCCCACCGCATTGGCCCGGTTGAATGCGGTTTGGAAGGTAATTCCGCCGGACGGATTTGCGATGAGCAGATTCCCGTAGTCCGCGCTGATCTGAGCTGCGTTGCTCGCCGTTCCATGCACACCCTGATAGAAAAAGAGCGACCGCGTGGGGGCGCTGGTGTAAGAGCCGATATAGCTGTCACCGTTGGGGATCACCGTCAGCGCGGGTGCGCCGTTCGCGCCGTACAGCACCAGATTTCCGGAGTTGGCACCTTGGGAATTTGTCGTCGGCTTGAGCAGCAGTCCGCTCCCTGGCGAGCTTCCACCGGCCAGAAGCGGCGCCGCGAGTGCCTGCCCTAGCGCGTAGGTAGGCGTGCCTCCCATGCACTCCATCTCGCCGACACTGGACAGGCCGGCAGGAGGTGCCACAAACTGGTTGTAGCCGCCCGCGGACTGTAGATTGTTGCATTTGCCGCCAATCAGCGTGACCGCGCCGGCATGGGGGCCGAACAGGTAGCCGGAGGAGCCGGGGAAGCTGCCGTTCCAGAAAAATTGTGACCCGGTGACGGTGGAGGCGGAGGTCCCGGCGAAGCTCATACCGTATCTGCCCAGGCTGTCAAACTCGGTTGCCGTCCAGGTGTTCGTCGCCGCGTCTACGATACCCACGGGCATATTGCAGCAGGGGTGCGCTTTGTCGAAGTGATTGTCGCCGCCCGCCACGTAAAGGGCTGCCGCCGCGCCAACTTGCGGCTGTAGGGAAACGGCCGTTGAATCGGTGTACTGGTCGAGAAAGATACCGTACTGTACGCCGAAAACGGGGTCGTACGCCTGCGCGTAGACAGGTCCTGCGCAGCCGGCGAACCCCGACGCCTTTACGCCGGTAATCGTGCCGTTCGCAAGCGTAGGTGTCAGCACCCCCATGGTGCTGCACGGTTTCGCGCCCGCGCCGGTTCCATTCAGGAAGACGATCGTGTTACCCGAATAGCCGCTGCCGCCGGCACTCACCGTGACCGCGGGGGCTCCATTCGCCAGCGCGACCGAAAAAACAGCGCCCGCGCCTTCCCGTCCGCCCGATGTCACTGAAATGTTGTCGAGAAACACCTGAAACGCCCAGGAAAGACTGGGGTAGTTGAAGTTGCCGAACCGGATGGCGTTGGCGGTCGGAGTGCCATCGCCGGCCGCGCCGTTGCACACCAGGTTTTCAAACTTTGATACGTAGGTGCTCCCCTCCATGTCCATGCAGGCGCTGGCCCGTCCGTTCGCGCTCACGGCAAAATCGTGCATGTGGTAGGAGGTAAGCGAAAGCGCGGGGGGTACAGGCTCCCAGAGAAAGGCTTGCGAGAGCGGGCTGCCCGGTAGGCTGCCCGGAGGCAGGGCCGTGCGGGCGACCGTACACGCGAGCGTAAGCACGGTGCCCACCTGCGATGCTCCCGCCACACTGACCCCGGCACCGCCCTGCGCATGGGGCAGAACCCAGCCTTGCTGCCGGTTGCACACCGGCCACAATGCCTGCCCCAGGTCAACCGTGGCCCCGTTGTGCGTCCGCGCGTAGGCCACAGCGGCGTTGAACGCGGCATCCGCCTGAC
>CAXTUV010000107.1:0-8583 GCA_964247445.1 uncultured Acidobacteriaceae bacterium
ACTTGTGAGCCGCATCGAGCGAAAACGGTCCATGCTGTTGAAAAACTCTACTTAAGCTGAGTCGCCGAAAAGCGAAGCGTCAGGATGCCTAGGAGCGATCCGTGGCAGGCCGTTGATCCAAAACAACTTCTAAAATGCCGCCCTGCATGAATGATCTCGAGTTTCAACACCATCGCCCGTTTCAGATAGACCACCGATGCCGGGCCGTGTATACGCTCAGGAGGCGGGCTTGCCGCCTTCCAACAAGGAATATCGTGTAAGGAACAGGTCCGCAGAGAGGGACAGGCAATGAGACTGGCTGCTTCCCGCGACAGTGCAGGAATGCTGGCTGCACTTGGGATTCTCACTTACGTCGCGTCCATGATGACGCACGAAGCCGTGGGTCACGGCGGATATTGCATCGCGGTGGGAGGCCACAATACCGCAATCAATCCCTGGCGGGAGGCCTGCCGGTTTCCAGGCGCGCCTCAGCTTGGAATCAAGGCCGCAGGTCCCGGCGCGCAGTTCAGTGGCGGCCTGCTGGCCTGGTTTGGGCTGCATCGGCTACCCCTGAATGCGACCACCCTGCGCTATTTCTTATGGCTGTATATGGTTTTCGATCTGCTCGTTTCTTCCGGCTATGTTGCTTTCAGCGGCGTCACGGGCGCGGGGGGATGCTGCTGAATTGAGCTATCAGCTGTCGAGAGGGCAGATTGACCGAAAAGAGTTCCTACCAGTCGGCTTCTCGGAGGTAATCGCCCCGGCTTGCATACCCACTCCACCTACAAACGAATGTTTCAGTGAGTACAAACTCCAGAAAGCGCCGGAACAGGTTCCAGGGCTCAAGTGAAGACATGCCGCATTGTGGACAGTAACGGCTTTAGCCCGCATACTCCACGCTTCGAAAGCACATTCAGTGAGGACAAACTGTGAGGAAGCGCTATATGGAATTGTTAAGCGAATAGCTTTATCAGCAGCGAAGCGAGCATATCCCCTGCGAAGCCACCGATGCCGATGAAGAACACCAGTGATAGCAGGAAG
Source organism: uncultured Acidobacteriaceae bacterium (assembly GCA_964247445.1). Classification (GTDB taxonomy): domain Bacteria; phylum Acidobacteriota; class Terriglobia; order Terriglobales; family Acidobacteriaceae; genus EB88. The sequence continues at coordinate 1,021 of CAXTUV010000107.1, forward strand.
CCACAACGAGGGCATTCTCTTTTCGCTTTGTTGCTCCTGTTGACCTTAGCCGGAGGAATTTCTGGAAGCTCCAGTTCAGCCAAACGATCAAAGCGCCTAACAAGAAGGCTGAAGGCACACCCAGTATGTATCGCACAACTCCTCCTCCCGCGTGCTTCAAAGGCAGGACAACCGCCATGAACGTAATCATGAAAGATGTCAACATAAGTAAGTTTCCGAGTGTCAGCCCCTGCCCTGTATTTTCTGCCGCGCTTACGCCGATTTCTGGTTCACTCATCGCCATTTCAGTGTGACTCATGGGGCTGGCGATGGCACATGAGTTAAGTGAAAGAAAAGTTTGTCACCCACGACAGCCCAGTTTGTCAAGGATAATCTCCGGCCCCCACGCGCAAGATCAATTATGCCCACATGGACGGCAAAGGAGGTCGGGGCGCTGCTGAGGGCCATTGAAGGCTACCGAGGCGGCCTGTAACGCGGCTCCCCGAAAAGCTCATCGCGCTCACCTTCGTGCGGATTGTGCCCAGGTCGGTCTAATGCACTACCGCTTGGCTGGGCGTGCTGCACTGCTGTCCCCCATCAAACGTGCATGTGATGAGCGCACCCCGCATCCAATCCCTAATGAGCACAAGTTCCAGGGACGCGCAGCATGCTCCCGCGTCTTGGATGATGGCGGCGCGGGAGCAAGAACGGTTTTTAACCGCAATCAGCCGAGCACGGCGACCGCTGTTGATTTGCGATTACGACGGAACCCTGGCTCCCTTTCAGACTGACAAGATGCAGGCCTTTCCTTACGAGGGTGTTGCCGAGCGCCTGGCGCGCCTGACGGAAAGCGGAACCGAGCTGGCGTTTGTTTCCGGGCGGCCCGTGGGAGAGCTGCTCGAGCTTCTTCCATTGGCGCACGGCACTGAAATCTGGGGCATGCACGGGCGCGAACATCAAAGCACCCAAGGAAAACGCATGGTGTTTGAGCCGGGGGCGGAACAACGAGCGGCTTTGGATGCCGCTGCAACGGCGCTGACCGACCGGGGCTGGGATCGCTCGCTGTTGGAGCGCAAGGTCGGCAGCCTCGCCATGCACTGGCGCACCCTACCCGCCGCCAGCCCAGAAGACGGTCCCCGGCAGACGCAGCAATCAGCCCGGGCCGCGGCGGAACAGGTATTCGCGGCTCATGCGGGCCGCCACGCGATGAACGTGCTTCCATTCGACGGAGGCCTGGAGCTACGGACTGAAGACCGCACTAAAGCGCATGCGGTCGAGGCTTTGCTGGTTGCGGCCGACCCGGGCGCGGCTGCTTTTCTCGGCGACGACATGACCGATGAGGATGGGTTTCGAGCGATACGCGCTTGGGGCGGGGTGGCCCTATTAGTACGGGCCGAGCCCCGCGCCTCCCAAGCTCACTTCCTTCTGCGCCCGCCTGCGGAGTTGCTTTCATTTTTTGATGCCTGGCTGGATGCGCGCAAAGGCGCGAGTGCCGCCAGCGAAGCCGCAGCAGCAGTACTCTGAGTGGAGTAACATGGCATCCCCCAAGCACGACCTGATGATTGTTTCCAACCGCCTGCCGCTTTCCTTTGAGAAAGGGCCGGAGGGCATGCGCGCGAAACAAAGCAGCGGCGGCCTGGTCACCGCGCTCGAGCCGCTTTTACGCGAGCACGGCGGGATTTGGGTGGGCGCGGCTGGGACCGAACAGGATCCGGTAGCGCGCCGGCAAATCCGCGAACAGCTGGATGAGCTCTCCCGCGAGCATAAATATCGGTATGAGCCGATCGCGCTTACCCCGGAGGAGCACGCGAAATACTACGAGGGGTTTTCTAACGAGATTGTCTGGCCGCTTTTCCATGACCTGCAATCCCGCTGTAATTTCGACCCCAGCTACTGGGAGTTTTACCTTCGCGTGAACGCTCGCTTCGCGGAGTGCGCGGCACAGACGGCCGGGAAGAACTCGTTGATTTGGATCAACGACTACCAACTCATGCAGGTAGCGCCCTTCCTTCGCAAGCGAGCCACCTGCGCCCGGCTGGTGTTTTTCCTCCATATTCCCTTTCCGCCCCCGGACATCTTCGAAAAGCTGCCTTGGCGCTTCCAGGTTCTTGAGGGCTTGCTGGCCCACACGGTCATCGGTCTACAAACCGCGCGCGACCTCCGCAACTTTCTTGCTTGCCTCCGCGCGTTTGTTCCGGCTGCATCCATCATCCGACGGACCGGCGACACACGGGTCATCAAGCATCAGGGACATGAAACCGTTGTTGGGGCTTTTCCCATTTCCATCGATTTTGCGGAGTTCGAGCGCGAATCGGACTCAGACGCGGTGCGCCGCCATGCCGCCAACCTGCGCGCCATTCTGCCGCAAGGCATGAGCACGGTGCTGGGGATTGATCGGCTGGACTACACCAAAGGCATTCCCGAGCGCTTAAAAGCATTCAGTCTATTCCTCAAGCGCAACCCGCAGCTGCACCGAAAGACCAGCTTGATCCAGATCGTCGTGCCGAGCCGCGAAACCATTCCTGGGTATCAGACGCTGAAAGCCGACATCGAGAGACTGGTCGCGCAAGTAAACGGCGAATTTGCCGAGCCCGGCTGGGTACCCGTCAACTACATCCATCGCGCTTTGCCGCGTACCGAGCTGCTGGCACTTTATCGAACCTCGCACGTGGCCTTTATCACACCGTTGAAGGACGGCATGAACTTGGTCGCGAAGGAATACTGCGCCTGCCGGCACGAGAACAACGGCGTCCTGATCCTGAGTGAGTTTGCCGGGGCGGCAATTGAACTGAAGGCCGGTTGCCTGCTGGTCAACCCGTATGACCACAGCGCCGTCGCCGAGGCGCTCGCGGAAGCGCTGACCATGGACAACGCCGAGCAGCACCGCCGCATGACCAAGCTGCGCGGGCAAATCCGTAAGGCCGACCTGAAAGCATGGCTCCGAACCTTTCTTGTGCATGCTGAAGAGAAAGCAGAGGACCGGGCCACTGCCTAACGTCTCATCTGCGAGCGCACCGCCGCGCCCGGCTTTTGCATACCTGGCCGACAGCTATGTTTATCACTGGAATCTCGCCTCGTTTCGCACCGACTGGCACTTTGTGCTTGCAGTTGCTTTTTGTTTGGCCGCGGGCATCATCGCGGGGCATCCCGGCGCGGCGCTGATCGCAGCCGGCGGCGCGATGACAGCGGGGTTCGGCCCCAAGCAGACGATCGACGGCTCGCCCCTGCTGCCCGTGCTGTTTGTTTCCTTCGGCATGGCCTTGTCTACATTTTTGGGCATGGTCGCGGGTTACGAGAACTGGGTGTTGACCCCGCTTGCGTGCGGGTTCGGTTTCGGCTACGGCATGCTGTCCAAGCGCGAAGCCGGTTATGGATGGGTAGGGCAGCAGTGCGTGGTCACACTGTTGATCGCGTCCGCGTTTCCGTCTTCGGTACGCGACGCCGCCGTGCGGTCCAGCCTCATGTTCTCGGGCGGCATGGTGCAGCTGCTGTTTTCAGCCGCCATGCTCCGTTTGATCGGCGATCTGCGGCGACGCGTGCTTTCGCTCGCCCGGTATGTGCACGAGGAGCACACGGCTCTGCGCCAAACCTACCTGCAGGCCGTGCTTTCCCTCAAACACCGGCAGTTCCGCGACTCCGCCCTGCCTTATGCCGTGCGGCTTACCGTCGTGCTCGCGGTCAGCACGGAGATGTACCGGGCGCTCCACTTCGCGAGCGGATATTGGATTCCCATGACGGCGCTGCTCGTCATGCGCCCGGGCATCGCCGACACCGCCAGCCGAGCGATTGCGCGCACCCTCGGAACACTTGCGGGCGGCGCGCTGTCGAGCGTCTTTCTGCTGTATGTCCACCTGCCCACGTGGTGGCTTGCCGGGTTCACGGCGCTGTTTACCTGGTTTGCGTACAGCACCCTCAACGTGAACTATGCCCTGTACTCAGTCAGCCTTACGTCCTACATCGTCTTTTTGCTGTCGCTTGCTAACCTGCCCGGTCCTGAGATTGCCAAGCGCCGGTTTGTTTGTACGCTGATCGGCGGTGCGATCGCGTTGGCTGTTCGGCTGACGGTGATCCGCCTGCGGCAGAAGCAGGACCTCGATTCCGTGCAGGTGATGGTGCGGCGCGAGGAGGCGACGAAAGCCCGAAGCTGAACGGCGCGGCAAGCATCCAAAGCGCACAAGGAGAGCTTGCCGCATGCCGGATCAAAACGAAAAACCCGCCCAACCCGCCGGGCCAGAAACCATCCTCATCGCTCACGTCACCACGCACCTCATCGACGGATCGAGCTTCGAGCTGTACCCGTTTGTGAACGCCAAGGATGTGAAAGCGGAGGTGTCGAAAACCGTCGGCGAGTGGGCGAGTTCGGGTTTCCTTCTGCGCGGCTCGCGCATGATTCCCTGGCATCAGGTCAAGCTCTTGGAAACGACCTCGGTTGAGGAAATTACACGGCGGGAGGCCGAGCAGCGCATGCTTCGCTGGCAAGCCGAGGACCAACTGAAGCAAGTGCAAGGCTTTTGGAAGACCAAGGAGGAGCAAGGCGGGGGCGAAAGCGGCGGGCAAAGCGGGGAAGAAAAGCAAGGGGCGGAAAAGCAGGGCGAGTCGGAGTAGTTATCAAAGAAAGGCCGCCCGAACCGGGCGGCCTTTCCAACCTAAGTAGGACTTATCAGAAATTAAATTTCAAAGCGAGCTGCATGGTACGCGCATTGCTTCTAAAGAGTAGCTGTGGTTGGTTAAAGGCTGACGTCGTAACGTTTTGAAACTGGGTTGATGCGGTGAAGCCGTTGCTGGCGACGTTGTTGATGAGGCTTGGGTTGTATTGTGGGTGATTGAAGATATTGAAAGCATTCGCCTGGAATTGGACGGCGTAGCGCTCCTTAAAAGAAATTTGTTTGCTGGCGGTCAGGTCAATGTCGTCAATCGGGCGCGTCGGAAGCGTATTGCGTCCAGCGGTGGGAAGGGTTCCCGGACTTGCTTGAATGTACTGCGCATTCGGGTTATTGGCCACGTAGCCGACCAGGTTAGCAGGGCATTGGGTAGTGCCGGCTCCACAAAGCCCGGCCAGCGTCGAACTATAAACCGGAGTTGTACCCGTACCAGTTCCGGGTACGCCGCGCGAGTTGAAAATTGGACGATCAATAATAGTTGAGTCGCCGTTAAGGTTTGAGTTCGCTCCGGAAAGCGCGGTTACATATTCGGGCGACTCGTAGGTGTAAATGGGAGCAAACTCCCAGTTGCCCAATCCATTTTTCAGCAGGAAGTTAGATTGCTTGAAGTAAGGAACATCGTAGACGGCAGCAAGTGTAATGCGGTTAGTGCGGTCCAGGGCAGAGCGACTGTAATCCGCTCTCAGATCCTGCGAGTTTTGCGGCCGCCGCGGTGTAAGTACCGTCGAGAAGACTTCTGCCGTCGCATCATCTAGGGTCTTGCTCCAGGTATAAGCGAAATTAAGAAGGAGACCATGCTGGAAGCGCCTCTGCAAACTTGTTTGGAGCGCGTTGTAGTTGGACTCGGCCGCAGGCTGGTAAGAAGTGATGTTGCTCGTGAAGCCTGCCGCCGCGTACTGCGGCAGCACATTGGGCAGTGCTTGGAGCGTTGCCAGCGTATTTACATTTGGGGCGGTTTCGATTGTTGTCGGGCCGGAAAGCTCGGTGAAGAGCTGGTTGGCCTCTGTGACACGCGGTTGATTGTTAATGCGAAGCTGTGCCGGAAGGTGAATGCCGCGATCACCGAGGTAGCGTATCTCATAGGTATAGTTTGGGCCGACCGACTGCTGCACACCTAGGGACCAAGTCTCGGCATAAGGCAGTTGCTGGTTCGGCAGATACGCTGACGTTGCGAGTCGCTGATCGGCAAGGGTGGGGAAGGTTGCTAAGGTGCCGCTGCCGGGTGCCAGCCCGCCGTTGCTGAGAAAACCGGGCGCTCCAGCTGCCAGCTGACCCGCCGTGCCCACATCTTCCGTAGACGACAGCTGGGGTGGAAAGGAAAGAGTACCTATGTTGTCGAACAGTACGTCATAGGCGATGCCGTAGCCTGCACGTACAACAGTCTTTGAGTTTGGAGCAAAGCTAATACAGATGCGCGGTGCGAAATTTGTATATTGCGGCGGAGGCGCCGGGAAGTTTATAAGCCCCGGTACGCTGGCGGCATTGTTGAGCTGCTGCTCGCGAAAACCTACGGGAACAGAAGTGAACTCATAACGCAGACCGTAATTTAAGGTGACGGAAGGCCGTACTCGCCAAGTGTCATTGGCATAGCCGTAGAACGCTGTCTGGTCGCCGTAATACGTGAAGTTACCGGTAGATCGCTCCCCAAAGGAGGTCGGCGCTAAATCGTGCAAGTATTCAGTTAAGTAGTCATACTCATAGTCACCGCGGGAACGCTGTGTAAAGAACTGCGGCGAGATGTACTTGCGCCCGTCAAAGCCGAAAGTGAACGTGTGATTTCCCTTCGTCCAGTTCACATCATCCACAAGCTCGTACTCATTCTGAATTGTACTTTGCGGAGCATTTGGGTCCGGGCCGTAGTTGACCGAGCCAAGTCCCTGGTCAAAGAAAATGAGATTAGGGAATTGGTCCAGACCCGGGAAAGCGAAGGGTCCCGAAGGCGTGACATTTGAGTACCGGTTGTATCCAACCCGCACCTCGTTTACTAGGTGTGGCGTAAAGGTATGGTACTCGCTTAGCGCAATGAGGTGATATTTGGAGGGGGTTGATTGGTAAAAAGCCGGCAGGCTTGCAGCAATATCCTGTGCCGCGTTGTTGTTGTAGATGTAGCGCAGCCGAAAATTGTCCTTCGGAGAAATGGTCCAGTCTCCGCTCGTAGTCAGCACATTAAAGTTGATGAAGTTCGGCGCATTGATGACGAAGTTGCCGAGAGGAATAGCCGTAGGCGCTCCCGATCCCACGAGTGATCCTTCGTTATTGCCGCTGTAAGGCGATGCAGTTGTGCCGGTTCCGTTTGGATACACATTAAGGAATTGCGGGCCGGAGGTTTGATTGAAGCAAGCCACGTCATTGGTGCTGGTCACCTGGGCCGCCGCGACCGGAGTATACCTGACATACTGAGCGACATTGTTCGCGTTCAGGTTCAGACCTGGAGATTGAAGCGCCGCGAGTCCGGCCGCCGTCGGGGTGCAGATTTGTGACTGTGTACTTTGTCCGGTGGTTTGACGCTCATAGTTAGCGAAGAAGAATAGCTTATTCTTGACTACTGGGCCGCCGACCTCGCCGCCATAGCGGTTGAAGTCGAAGCGAGGATTTGGAATGCTCTGGCCTGCGGGGAGGTTTTCCGCATTCAGATTGCGATTCTGAAAGTATTCATACGCTACGCCGTGAAAGCTGTTGGTGCCACTTACGACGTTTGTATTGAATTGGCCCCCGGAGGAGTGGCCGAACTCCGGTGAAAATTGATTGGTGATAAGTGAGAACTCGCCGACGGCATCGTTCGGCACATAAACCAGCGGCCCTGTTACGCTCTTGTTATTGTTGTCGATACCTTCAATTGTGAAGTTGTTATTGCGTGGACGCTGTCCGCCCACCGACGGTCCGGTTCCAGCTCCAATCCCGCCCGACCCGGCGACGCCGGAGC